>JAHIZR010000439.1 GCA_018814465.1 bacterium
TCGATAAATCCGTTGTTATCGTCGTCAATTCCGTTGCTGTCCGCGTCCGCCCAGTTGTGCCAGATATTCGCCGCCAAGTCCGGATGCAGATAATCCGTGCCCGTATCAATCACTCCGATAACAACAGAGCTGTCGCCATGAGTCAACTCCCAAGCCTGCGGAGCCGAAATCACTTCCAGCCACCAGGCATCGGAGAATAGACTGTCATTGGGAATATAATCGAGGGAATTATGAGCGGTGTAGCGGTAGTTATAAGTTACCCACTCAACTGCGGGATCTTGTTCCAGCGCGGATTTCAGCGAGTCAAGACTCTGTTGATCGGGACTCTCAAGCTTCAAAATGGCTACAGTTTCCGCGAACTTCGAGCGAAATTCGGAGAGCGGCTCTTTGATCGCGGAATTTCTGGAAGCAACAAAATCATTGAGAGCCTGAGATCTCGTATCGGTGATCTCATCAAGAGCTGATCGCACGGGCGCTTCGCGCAGTTTAATAAGCAGTTCGCCTTGAGCATAAGGCACGGATTCAGCCGCCGCGGCAGGCAGCGCCGCGAGCAGCCAGAAGATCGAGATGACGTAAAATGAGAGTTTCACCGAAATGTCCTCCTACGGTTTACCGGCCAGAGCAAAGGCAAATGCTCCAACCCATTCCACACCGGCTTGCTTGAGAGCACGGGCGCATTCATTCACTGTTGCGCCCGTTGTCACCACATCGTCGATCAAGAGGACGGATTTCGGAATCTCCTTGCGTATTACCAATTTGAAAGCATCGCGAACATTCTGCGAACGTTCCCGAAATGTATAGGCAGTTTGGGAAGGCGTATTGCGTACTCTTTTAAGCAGGCTGTGCGAAGTCTCTTTATGCAGTTCCCGTTCAAGCGCTTCTGTGAGACATCGGCTTTGATTGAAGCTCCGTTCCATGCGGCGTTTCCAGTGCAGGGGCACCGGCTCCCAGTGCACTTCAGACGACACAAACCGCTTGGGTATCTGCTGTACCATACGGCGCGCCATCTCCTGTCCCACCAAATCAAATCCGTCGTATTTCAACGCATGAACCGCCGCCTGAACTATATTTCCCGCACTGAAATGATATACGGCGGACAGCATATCAACATGCTTCAGCTTCGGATAGCCCCGCGGATCGACTCGCGGCGCGTTCGCCCAGCACTGTGAACAAAACAGCACATCATTGCTGTTCAAAGCAGCGCCGCAATGCTCGCAAATGGGCGGGAAGAAAAAATCCCACAGCGGCCACGTTCGAAGCTGTCGAATCAATGTCATCCCAGCCGCTTTACACGCGCGCGAGTCTTGTGCTTCGCATCATCCGCAAAAGCGATCTTCAGTACCTCGTCCACGGTTTTTACAAAATGAAACTTCAACTGCTTCTTTATGTGGTCCGGAACAAAGTACAAGTCTTTCTCATTTGCTTCCGGCATAATGATGTTATTAATTCCGTACCGGCGAGCCGCCACGATCTTTTCGCGAATCCCGCCGACCGGCAGCACATTTCCCGTCAGCGTCACCTCGCCGGTCATGCAGATATCGACACGCACCTTCTTCCCCGAGAACAGCGAAGCAAGTGAAGTCGTCAGCGTGACTCCGGCGGAAGGACCGTCCTTCGGAGTCGCCCCTTCGGGAATGTGAATGTGCAGGTCGCGATCCCCGAGCTTCGCCAAATCGAAACCATATAGCTCCGCATTCGCTCGCAAATAGGAAAGCGCGATGCGGGCGGATTCCTTCATCACATCGCCCAACTGTCCTGTCACGATCAAATTTCCTTTGCCCGGCATCCACGTCGATTCAATAATCAAAGTTTCGCCGCCAACCGGAGTCCAGGCCAAACCCAATGCGATTCCCACACGCGGAATTGTCGGCATATCGTCATCCTGATAAACCGGCGGACCAAGATAAGTGGCGACCGTATGGTTGGTAATGGTTACTTTCGCTTTCTTCCCTGCAGCGACATTCCGCGCGATCTTGCGGCAGACTCCCGCGATCTTCTGCTCAAGCTTGCGCACACCCGCCTCGCGAGTGTAATTCCTGACGATTGCGCGAATACCGGTTAATGAGAAAGCAATATTCGACCGCTTCAGACCGCATTCATCAATCTGCCGCGGCACAAGATACTTCTTGGCAATCTGAACCTTTTCGTCCGTGATATAGCTGGGAATTTCGATAATCTCCATGCGATCGCGCAGCGGTCCGGGAATCATACTGATATCATTGGCCGTCGTGATAAAGAAAACTCGAGACAAATCAAACTCGATATCCAGATAATGGTCCTGAAACGAGTTGTTCTGCTCCGGGTCGAGCACTTCCAGCATCGCCGATGCCGGATCGCCGCGAAAATCGCTTCCGAGTTTGTCGATCTCATCCAGCATCATCACCGGATTATTCACTCCGACCCGCTTGATCGACTGGATAATCCGCCCCGGCAGCGCTCCCACGTAGGTGCGGCGATGTCCGCGAATCTCCGCTTCATCCCGCATCCCGCCCAAGCTCATGCGGATGAACTCCCGCCCCATCGCGCCCGCAATCGACCGTCCCAACGATGTTTTGCCGACGCCCGGAGGTCCCACGAAGCAAAGAATCGGACCACGCTTGGTTTGCTTCAGTTTTCGAACAGCCAAAAACTCAAGGATGCGCGTCTTGACATCATCCAGACCATAGTGATCCTTGTTTAATCTGGCTTCCGCCTTTTTAAGATTCAACTCGTCGTCGGATGAAACCTCCCACGGCAAAGTCACCAGCCACTCAACATACGATCTTGATACGGTATACTCGGCAGAGGACGGCGTCATCAGCCGCATGCGCTCGAGCTCTTTCTTTGCGGCTTCCGCCGCCTGCGCCGGCATGTGAGATTCTTCGACCTTCCGGGCGAACTCCGCAATGTCCGCCGCGGACTCACCCTCTTCGCCCAGTTCCTTCTTGATCGCCTTCAATTGCTCGCGAAGGTAGTACTCTCTCTGAGAATCCTCCAATTCTCCTTCCACGCGATCGCGAATCTCCGATCCGATATTGATCAGCTTCATTTCGCGAGCCAGATGAACCGTTACCAAGGTCAGCCGCTCGACCAGATCCGTCGCCTCAAGAATTGCCTGCTTCTCGCTTAATCCAATCGACAGGTTCGAGGCAATAATATCCGCCAATGGGCCGGGTTCGGAGATGTTAAAGACCGCAATCCGTATCTCCTCGGGAATTGACTGATCTTCGGCATACCGCGTGAAATCCTTGACTAATTGACGCATCAAGGCTTCGATCTTGATGGTCTTATTCTGCTCCTGCTCGATCGATTCGATGCGCAGCGTCAGATAGGGTTCCTTGTTGATAATCTCCAAACGGCGAATGCGAATCAAGCCCTGAACGAGGATCCGCATCGAACCATCCGGCACGCGGAACATCTTCAGAATGCGGCAAGCCGTTCCCACTTTATAGAACTGCTCCTCCGGTTCCTCTGAGGGCGGTTCGGGGATACGGGTAAACACCGCCAACTGACGATGCGAGGCCAGCGAATCATTCACCAGCTTCACCAACGGTTCCGACGAAACCGACAACGGAATAATCGTGTTCGGGTAAATCAGAACATCATTCAGCAGCATCGCAGGCAGCACCTGCGGAATCTGGATCAGATCATTTCCGGGAGGAGTCCCCGGCGGCAGATCATGGGGAGAATCGATCTCGGAACTACTCATCAAAATCCTTTATGCTTCCGGCTGGACTGCACCCTGCAAACGGACTGCCATATATCTTCGGCAGGCGCAAAATCAGCATCCCGTTTTCAAAGGTCGCCTCAGCCTTTTTACAGTCTACAGCAGACGGCAGTTCAATAATTCTTTCAAACTTTCCGCGCTCAATCTCCATCACATGATAGTACCGGGGAGTTCGTTCGGTAGCTTCCTGACGATAACCTGATAGATCGACCGATCCCCGGCCGAATCGTATCTGCACTTCGTCCGAAACAACGCCCGCAAGGTCAACTTCGATCACAACCAGATCCGAAGTGTCATAGCAATCTACAGCCGGTGCCCACCGCGCATCGCCGGCAGTCAAACGCAGCCGAGGTTCTATTGAATAGTGATAAAACTGAAAACGGATATGCTCGTGCTTGAAATCCGCCAGCAATTCCTCAGAGGAGGGATTCATCGTTTCTATTTGCTTCATATTCAACTCCCGAGGGTCAGGAATTATTCCGGCACCGGGATAGGACAGGGTTTAGTCACGTAAATCCTGTCTGCACCCAGCTTAACCAGAATGGTTTTATTCTCAGAATATACAAAGAGAACAGCTAAAGGTCAAGTAAAATCCGTAGTTTAGACAGATTTTTCACTTGCTTTCGCCCACTCAAGGTATTAAATTATAGGTTCAGGTCGGCAAAGCCGAAATAGCTAATATTATCTGTAATTGTGCAAGGATTTGACGAGGAATGATGAAAAAGAGTACGATGAAACTTGTTCACCGCTTGGCTGTTCTGATTCTGCTTTTAGCCTTGTGCGGCGGCGCGTCCGCACAAGTCTATGACACCCTTCGAATTGCCACCTATAATACACTCAATTACCCCGGATCGACCTCAGCCGTTCGTGACCCTGAATTCCGCAAAGCTCTCCGCTACATAGATCCGGATATCCTCATTTTACAGGAAGTTGAAGATGCCGCCGGACTGACACAATTTCTGAATAATGTCATGAACTATGATCAGCCCGGAACCTATGCCGCCGTGCCTTTTTCCGACGGCCCTGATAAAGATAACGGCTGCATCTATAAAGTTGCATCAGTCTCCTTTATTTCTCAGACCGTACTGTCCACAGCGCTGCGCGATATCAACGGTTACCGCATGCGTCCGTTGGGATTGGGAACCGATACGCTTGACATCCATGTTTATTCCGCACATTTAAAAGCTGGAAGCGAACCTGAGAATGAAGACGCACGTTTCCTCGAGGCTCAGATTCTCCGCAATCATTTGAATGCTCTTACCCCCGGCTATTTTATGGCCGGAGGCGACTTTAATGTTTATACGTCCTCGGAAGATGCATTCCAGGTTCTGATTGAAAGTCAAGCCGACAATACAGGCCGAACCTACGATCCGATTAATCGCCTCGGCAACTGGAACGAGAATCCCTCTTTCGCTGATGTCCATACCCAGTCCACGCGAACCACTAACCTCGGCGACGGCGGCGCAACCGGAGGTCTTGACGACCGCTTTGACTTCCTGCTCACAACCTACAACTTCCAATCATCAAGCGGCTGGCAATATCTCACCGGCAGCTACACAGAGGTCGGCAATGATGGCAATCACTTTAACGATGCTGTTAATGACGGCTACAACGCCGCGGTTCCGGACAGCATCGCTGACGCCCTGCATATCGCCTCTGATCATCTGCCCGTGTACCTTGATATCCGTCGCGAGGTCATCGGCCCCGCCTCCGTTACTCTGCTAACTCCCAACGGCTCCGAAATCTGGTACACAGGCTTCAGCCGCGACATTACATGGACAAGCGAGAACGTACTCGCCGGAGTTACGCTTGAAGTCAATCGCAGTTTCCCTTCCAGCTCATGGGAAACCATCGTCTCCGGTACTACCGATGACGGCATCTATTCCTGGCCTGTGAGCGGTGCCCTGTCAGAGTTCGCCAGAGTCCGCATCAGCGTCGATGGACAGCCCGCGGCAAAGGACACCTCCGACGCGAACTTCTATATCCAAACGCCCGTCCTGACAATTATCGATCCGAACGGAGGGGAGACTTGGTATACCGGAACAACTCGTTCCATAAGTTGGAGTGCGACCGGTATTGATGGTAATGTTAAAATCGAATTGAATCGCACTTATCCTTCAGCGGGATGGGAA
>JAHIZR010000440.1 GCA_018814465.1 bacterium
ACAGTCCTGATAAGACGCTTGGCAGCCAGATAAAAAAAAGCGCAACGGGAGGATGATCGAGCGGGAAATCCCGATAAGCTGTCAGACCTTCGGAAAGCCGGGCGGCAATCGACTCATAGAGGGGAAGGTCGGAACCGGGAAGATCCACCAGAAACAGCATCAGCATGCGGCAGAAAAGCCACAGTGCCAGTACCTCGATTACGGGGCGTTGCTTTACTATCCAGTCGTGCTGCAGCATGAATCAGAATCGCTTTTCTTTCCAGCCCTGTGCCAATTCATCAAGCGGCGGCAGAGCCTGCGGACGATTGCTGCGCGGCGCGCGATGCGTGCGCAGATGCTGCAGGAATGCTAATGCTGCTTCACTGCGGCGGGTTGAAATGGAACGTTCCAGATAAGGATAAGCTTTGTCATTATCGCCGATCAGATGATAGGCGCGCGCGATTTGCAGCAGGCCGCTTTCGTTATAGCGATCAATTTCGAGAACGTTCTCCATGACAGCGATTCCATCCCGGTAGAATTCAAGATCGATTAGTGTGGTTGCAAGCTGAACCTTCGCTTCGATTGCATCATCGGATTCGGGATTTTCCAAACCGGTGATTACCCCCTCAATCATTTCCTTCGTGAGAATACTATACCGTATGGCGAGATCCGGCCTGTCCCTGATTATCGTGACAAGATTCGGACCGGATTGCGAATCAAATGGAATTTTCAGTCCGGCATAAAAATCTTGGATATCCTTCATCTGCCGGGCGCGATCAGGAGCATTCCGCAGATAAACCGATCCTTCGCGATTGATCAGAACGGGAATCCAGTCAGGAGCCATGGCCGTCGTATCAGGCGCGATACTGTCGGTCGGAACACCGAACCGGTCCCAGGGCGTCGGGTCTTCCAGGATAAACTGCTGCACTCCGCCCGTCCTGCTGCGCTGCTGCTGCTTGATGAAATCGAGTTCATGCTGGATTTCCGGACCGGGGAAATAGATGCGTCTCGTCGCGATCAGAAAATCCACCTTGTACTGCTCGAGCAACTCCTCGTAGCCTGTTTCCTTGCCATCGATCACGACATGATCGAGCATCAGGTTGCGATTGGCTGTTGAATAGAGAATCGTGCGGCCGTCGATAAATACACGGTATTCGGGATACAGCCGGAAGATGAAATAGCCTCCCCAGTTGTAGGTGTTAAACAAGCGGCCTGAACTGTGAGCATCTTCGAGGAAGTTCGCGATACCGATTGGATATTCATCTCTTCTGATGGGGTGTTTAAAGTCGACTCCCCGCGAAAACAACACAACCAGCCCGGTTGCGATAATCAGAATCATCAGTGGAGAGAGGATAGTGCTGTAGGCGGTAGCTTTTTTCTCCGCTGCTGGTTCCGGACGGCGAATCGCCTTGATGATAAAATAGAGCGGTACGAAGAACAGCCAACGGAAGCGAACGACTGCCGCGGCCTCGTAGAGCGCGAAGCAAACGATAAAGAACTCAGCCAGTGTCGGCAGCTGTCTTCGCGCGGCAAGCACCGGCAGGGAAAAGAGAAAAGCCAGCGGAATAGCCAGAAACACGAACTGCCAGGCCAGCGGGATATTGATCCACGGAAAATCATGCGTCAGAAAGGAATGCAGGATCCCGCCCAGAAATTGAAAGGGTGACAGCCACTCCATAATCCCCAGCGGACCGGGTAAAAATTCACGGCCCTCAAAAGCATGAGTGTAGATTCCCCAGCCCATCGGCGTGGCCATCGCCGCGAGCGCATAGACGGCAATAATCAGACAATTCCCCTTGACTCCTGTCCAGCTCACACTTTGCCACTCGGGAATCTTCACATAGCGCTGCAACAGGAGTGTGAAGAATTCTCCTGCGGTATATGCACACAGAAAAAGCAATCCCAGCAGTGCCATTCCGTGCAGGTTGGCCCAAAGCGCGGCCATGACCGCGATGACGGCCAGCGGCTTCAATGTCGGCAGCACAGAGCGGTCCCGATGCATGAAGAAATCGAGAAAGGCCACCGTCAGGGGCAGCGTGAAAATTTCCGGTCTTGTGTTGCAGCGTCCCAAAAAATCCGGAAAAATCACGGCCAGCCCGAACAGGACGGGCAGCAGCGGAGATGCTGTTTTACGAAACAGCCTGAACAGCAGCAGAATCGAAATCGACACCATTAAGGTGTTCAGCAAGCGGATGCCGAAGAACCCGAACCAGTCGTAAGTTTTATACAAAATGACCTGACTCAGCCATTCGTGCGTATACCAGCGCGCGCCCGCGGCCGTATGCGAAAAAACATCGACCTTAGGAATCTCACCGTTATCCAGATAGTACTCTCCCAGACGAATATGCCACCACGTGTCGTTGGGATCGATCGATGTGGAGGAAGCTACGATTGCCAGGAGGATCAACAAACCCGGCAGCAAGAGAGATCGTGACGCTTTCATAGCGGTCATGCCTTCTTAAAGGAGTTGTCTTGAACGAATGGAACAAGCAGCCTGTCGCATCTTGCGCACTCGCGGCGCATCCGAAAAATCTGCTATTGAGTTGCTTCCCGGTCCGGAGGCAGCGCTAAAATCAGCAGCAGAATGTAACTCAGGAAGTAGTAATAGTTGCAGAAAGACTGTTTCGCTGAGATGAACAACAAAGCCAGTACGATAAAAATGCCGGATAGCAGTCCCCGCGACCCTCCCTGCAGGCGTCGCAGTGCGATCCACATCCCGGACCAGAGACAAAGCGCGCTGAACCATGAAGGGCTCGGTCTTTGCGTCAGGTTCATCCAAAGCGCGGACAACGAAAGACCGTCGGGACGCGGACGAGCCCGCCACGGTTCCAGCAAACTGTCCGCGACACCCTGCATGCCGATAAAAAGCCAGGGCGCGTACATGACAGCGTTCAATGCAAGAAACAGGACAAACGCATATCCTGCGAACGGAGCGAACAGCAGCAGCGGAAACAGCAGCACCGTATATTGCTTAAAGGAAAAGAAAAGCGCCAGCGCAACCGCGGCGGACCATACTTTAAACCTGACGGACAGCAAAGCGAATGCCGCCAGCAGGGCCAGGCCGAAAGGCTCCGTCCAACTGTGTTCGAGCACAAACAGAATCGAAGGATTGAGTGCCCAGAGTAAAACAATCAATTCTCGCAAATATCCGGGGAATGGTTTCGGATTTCTGCGCAGCAGCAGCCAGAGTGCGCTGATTAGAAAAATATCGCAGAGGATAAAACTCCATCTGATGTCTCCCCAGAAGAGGAACGCGGGAACAATCGGAACGAGCGATAGCGGCGGATAGTGAAAGCCGGACCGATAGCCGAACAGTTCATAAACCTGTGGAGCAAAGATCTGTGAGTACGGCTCGACATACGGATCGCGCCCTGCCAGCAGCGCTGAAGCGGCTTCCTGCTGCACAACCCAGACATCCTCTCCGGGTGTCGGAGACGCCAGAGGAATGGCCAGCCGCACTCCAACGGCAAAAGCCATCAACAGCAGGAATCGCATTCGCAGCACGGATTTGGGAAGCGCGGCCGGAACCAGATAAGTCAAAACGATCGCGGCACAAAGCACACACCCGATACGATAGACCGGAACCCACACCCCGCCTCGCTGATAGGTCAGTGGATTGTGAATCAGTGCCGCCAGCAGCGTTGCCACCACGCACAGCACCAGGACATTATCCTGAAGCTGTTTGTCGGACTCATGCGGCATCATTATCGCCCACAAACCGCTCCCAATGCCCAATGTTACAAGAATGAGCGCGTTATGATCGAACCGGCCGTAAGAAATAACCTGCGCGATGGAAATCATGACGTAGGCGGCGACGAGTCCGGCCGGATGAATGGTACGACCGAGAGCTGTCATGGAATCTCCGGGTTCCACGCGTTGAACCATCGTCCCAGAGCATACAGAGTCCAGAGCTGCTTGCGGTTGTCTTCGCGTTTTATTTCGTGATTTCGCTGCAGACGGTCAAGCGCGGCTTCCTGAAATAATCCGGTATCCTTTAGAATTCCGAGAGTTTCCGTCAGAGTTCCCTTCAAAGGTCCGCGAAACCACTTCGCCACAGGAATTCCGAATCCCTTTTTGGGTCGTTTCAGAATCTCGCTCGGGATGAGGTCGGAGACGGTATCGCGTAATAGAGCTTTCGAACGGCTTCCCCGCATGCGAGCTTGATCCGGCAGCATCCATACGAAATCCATCAGTTCCAGGTCGAGGAAGGGCGCTCTGATCTCAAGCGATGTGGACATTCCGGCTCGATCCGTTTTGAACAGGATATCATTGGCAAGGTAGAAGTGAAAGTCAAGTTCTAAAACCGATCGCAGCGTTGGCTGCGTCGTTTCGGAATGCCGCTCCAGTACGGGATTCCACAGAGAATCGTCGAATCGCCATTGTGGCCTGCGCTTCAGAAGTTCAGCTTGGTCAGCGGGTGTGAAGCTGCCCATCCAGATCTGATGGGAGATCGGAAAAGGAGAATTTGCGCCTCGCACAAACCGCTTGGCTTTGAAATCCAAGCTGAAATTCCGATGGGAAACAGGCAGGTGTTCGATCGCTTTCTTAATCACCGAGTCGCGCAGGATGCGTGGAATCCGAAGGTAGCGGCGCAGGTGACGATGCGCATGACAGGTCGGATAGCCTGCCCAGGTTTCGTCGGCTCCGTCGCCGCCGAGTACGACCTTCAGATATTCGCGCGCGAATTTCGACAGCAGATAAGTCGGAACGAGGGAAGCGTCCCCGAACGGTTCATCGCTCAGCCGCTCAATTTCTCTGACCAGCTGCATGGCTTCCTCGGCTTCCAGAGTGCGCAGATGATGATTTGTGCCGAGCCGCTTGGCGACTATCTCAGCATAGGTTGACTCATCAAATGAGCGATCGGTAAAGCCGATTGTGAACGTGTCGATTGAAGACCGGTGTTCGCAAGCCAGTGCGGCGATGGCGGCGGAATCCATGCCGCCGGATAAAAAAATACCGACCGGAACATCAGAAACCAGATGCCGCTCAACAGACGCACTGAGTGACTCGCGCAAGCGGTTCTTGGCATTGGCCGCCCCGGGATAAGGCTGTTCCTTCGGAATGACCCAGTATGGCTGAACCGGCAGGGCACCCGGTGTATCCGGTTTCAGGCGGGAGTGTTGCGGACTCCAAGTGAAGAAATGTGCCGCCGGCAGTTTATAGACGCCACGAAAGATCGTGCGGGGAGCCGGTACGTATTCGTAAGCCAGATAATCCTGCAGCCCGCGCAAATCGAGGACCGGGCGAAAAGCCGGATACTCCAGGAAAGCCTTAGGTTCGGAAGCAAATAACAATGTGTCATCGCAGACGGTCCAGTAAAACGGTTTCTGTCCGGCAGGATCCCGTGCTCCCGTGAGCGTCCGCGTTTTTTTATCCCAGATCGCAAACGCAAACATGCCATTGAGCTTGGCAAAGCAGTCTGTACCCCATTCCGCCCATGCACTCAGAATAATCTCCGTGTCAGAGGTCGTGCGATGAGTGTACCCTAACGCTTCCAGTGTGTGCCGCAGTTGACGATAGTTGTAGATCTCACCATTGAAGACAATCGAATACCGGCCTTCCGCATCCGTCATCGGTTGAGCACCGGTTGCGAGATCGATGATCGCCAGTCGCCGGTGTCCGAATGCCGCGGGTCCGAGTGATAAGGCTCCCTCACCGTCGGGTCCGCGATGCTTCAGACGCGCCGCCATGTTCGCCGCCACCTCGGCGGAAGCCCGGCGAGAGTGATCAAAATGGACAATTCCCGCGATTCCGCACATTCTATGATCTCCGCTCCGCGCGAATGGTTTCCACTACGCTGTAGGGCGGTTTTCCTTGGGATTCGTAATAGGTTCTCACCAGAATCTCCGATAGAAATCCAATGAAGATCGAGATGACTCCTACCAAAGCAAAAAGCGCGACTAAAACCGGCAGAGGCGTCTCCACGAAGTCCTTTTGTCCGGTTACTTTGAAGTAAACCGCCCAGCAGCCGAGAATGAACGCGAGCAAAAAGTTCAGCAGACCGAATCCACCGAAGGTATGAATCGATTTCGTCGAGTGATAGGACAAGAACCGCAGGAGCAGCAGATCAACGATAACCTTGAAAACCCGGCTCAGTCCGTAGCTGGAGCGGCCTGTGGTGCGGGGACGGTGATTTACTTCCACTTCGCAAATGCGAGCGCCCATCTCCTGCAGCAGAATCGGAATAAACCGGTGCATATCACCATAGAGATGAATTCCGCTGAGCATCTCGGATCGGTATGCCTTCAGGCTGCACCCGAAATCATGCAGCTGGACTCCGGTGACGGCTGAGATCAGGCGGTTGGCGATTCTTGAGGGCAGCGTCCGTGTCAGCCATCCATCGTGCCGCCGCCGCCGCCAGCCGCTGACCACATCAACACCCTCCTCGATTTTATTCAGCAGTTTCGGAATATCGGCGGGATCATTCTGCAAATCAGCATCCATCAGGACAATCGTTTTGCCCTGGGCCGCGTTGATCCCGGCGCTGAACGCCGCGGTTTGTCCGAAATTCCTTCCCAATCTCAATGCGATGCAATGCGGATCATCAGAAACAATCTGCCGCAGTATTTCGAAGCTCCCGTCGCGGCTGCCGTCGTCTACGAATACGATCTCGTAGTCAAAGGAACCATGCCGCATCACTTCGGTAATCTGCGTGTAGCACTCACGCAGAGCTTGCCTTTCATTATAGACCGGGAGAATAATCGATACTCCCGTGCGATCTTGCGCCGTTGCGCCGGAAAAAGAAGAGGAGTGAAGGACGCTCATGGCTGTTCCTCTGTCATAATGTCGTTAGGGTCGTCCCGTTCCGCGACCGCCAGCAGCGAAACACCGATCGGCAATGCTATCCGGCCGGCAACAAGCGACTCAGTAAGGAAGATTCTATAAAGTAGTCGGTTTAATAAGCCGGGAGCAACGAAAAGGTCTTGGTCTGCGCGATCTCTGTGTTGAACAATCCGTTCCGGCCGGATGCCCAGTACTCGCTCGATTTGAGCGGCAATCCAAATCGGGGGTAGCATCAGTGTATTGAAAAAAGTAAGAAAGACCACTCTGAGCTGAGCGCTATCGAGATCCCGCAGAAGTTGCTGACGACGGTAGCGCAAACGATGATGGTTTGCTTCATCGCGCCTGGACCAGAGGCTGGGACAGGCGGGTACGGTCAGGAGCAGCCATCCCTTCGGACGCAATCGCTCCCGTATTCTCTGCAGGGTATCGACTCGATGATCCAAATGCTCGAGCACATCAAGCAGCGTAATTAGATCGAAGGATGCGTCAGGCAGTTCTGCCGGAATCGTGCCGACTTCAAAGCGGCATCGCGGGTACGCGCGCCGGGCGAAGGCAACGGCATCCGGTTCCGCATCAATCCCGAGCACCGAACCGAAGGATAATAGGGCTGCGGAAAAAGATCCGTATCCGCAGCCGGCGTCCAGAATCTCCCATGGTTGTCTATTCCGCTCGCAGCGTTTACGCAGCCTCTGCAAAGTGGTAAGGGTGAATCTTTCCCGCGCCCGATACCACCAATCCGTCTGATGAATTTCTCTGATAGTTTTGAAAGCCTGGGCATCCATGAGTCGAATAGACTTACTGCGCGATTATAACTCATTAAACTCGGAATACATATACTATTAACAATTTAAGCGGTTTACCACAAATTGCAACTATGTTTGTGAAATACACGTGATTCAATCCATTCTACAGGAAACTATCGAAGATAATAATAAATATATATTTAGTGTCTCAATTGGTCCTTGTTAACAGCAAGAGGATTTCGCGCAGCACTGTCCATCACCGGCAAATCACCTCATCAGTGACTCGAGTTTCACTCTCTCCACTGTATAAATAAAGCAAAAACCCGGCTTGCTTGCCGGGCTTTATCGCTAATTTACAGGTTAAGTCCATATTTGAATTGGGGAAAATGATGACGCAGTACGGTTGTATTGTATAGAGTGTATCCCCAAAGCATCATAAGGGAATTGGCGAGAAGGCTCGCCGAGCCGGGTTAAGCAGCGGTATCGTTTTCAAGGCGTCAAGATCGAACTGCTCGCGCAACCCGGCCGGAATCTTCACTTTTCAACTCTGTATTCGTCTAAACCGCAAGCCGAGTCTTTCAACGATTTGAATCCGTAGATTTCTTATAGCACCTATCGCACATGCTCGCAGATAGGAAAAGCCCGCAGATTTCTGCGGGCTTTCTCCTTTGCTGGGGGACAGGGACTCGAACCCCGATTAACAGATCCAGAGACTGTTGTCCTGCCAATTAGACGATCCCCCAGTATAATAAGGGATTATTTTTTATTGCCTTAAGGGATCTCTCGAATTTTGTGCCACAAATATAAGAAAATTGCCATCGAGTTGCAAGCCCTCTAATTCAATCATGGCGAGGAATTTGCTATCTGCAAACTGAATAGTCCCTCACTTTCCTGATAACGAGGTTGTTGTTTTGGTTAAAAATCCCCAAAACTCCTACGAGATTTCGTCGCCCTTGCTCAGTTGCGTTCCTCAAACGGCTTTGGATGCCGTTTATGGCGCAGCGGCTCTGGCCGATGTTAATCAGAATCTTAGTGTGCTGAGCCGCAACTGGAATGAATTCATGGCTCGCAGCGGCCGCGGCGATCTGGCAAAAAACTCCGTCCTTGGCTCCAGCCTGCTCTCTTTTTTCCGCGATGAGCAGCAAAAACAGGTCTTCCGCAATCTCCTTGAATCCATGGCAAATGATGAACTCGGCACGCATAATCAGGTCGTGGATCTGGGCGGCAAAGACAATCCTTTTTATGTTCAGTTTCATGTTCATCCCCTCTGGAAAGACGGGGTGCTTGTCGGCTATTTGCTCCACTGTCTCGATACGACCAAGGAACACGCAAACAGGTTGACGCTCATCGACCATGACCGCCAGCTTCTGCATCTCCGTGAAATCAAGGCGACCCATGAATCTGAACTGAACGCCGCCAAAGAACTGATCGGTTCCGTTGCCAAGGAACAGGCGGACAAGGAAAAAGAGCTTAAACAGCTTCAGGAAAAAGCCGCCCGCAAGGAAAAAGCTCTTAAAGCGGCCATCAAACAAGCGGAACTCTCTGCCAATAACATGGCTTCCAAAGATCGTGAACTTGACACTCTTCGTGCGGAGAATAAGAAATTCATAACCGACCTGGCTGAAACACGCCAGCAACTCGATCTGGCCGCCGCTGAATTGACGGCCCGTGAAGAAACAATCAGCAGGCTTTCGGATCAACTGAGTGAATTGAAATCCGTCAACGATGAACTATCGGAAAAGCTCAATTCCCAGGACACGCAGGATTCCGCGTTGACTGGCAAGCTTCAGGAATACGAGCAGTCCAACTCGGCACTGACGGAAGAACTGAAGACACTGCGGGACGAAAAGAACTTGCTGGCAACTGAACTTGAGAACAGCAAAGAACAATTATCGAATCTGAAGCTGAATCAGGAACAGCAGCAGGAGGCATTCGAGGAGATTAACCGGGAACTTGCAGCGAAAAAAACGAATTCTGAGCATGAACTGCAATCCCTCAGAGCCGATCGAATCCTGCTCTCGAATACTCTGAATGCGCTGAACACTCCGGTCTGCTGGATGGATCCTTCCGGACTCATCCAACTGACCAATCAGGCATTTTGTGAATACTTCGAGCTGGACCATGAAAGCCCGGAAGCCGTTAATTTGTCGGAACTCATTGCGGAGGCGGATGCTCGTCGTGTTGAATCGATGCTGCGGGATCCTTTCAATACGGACTGCCTGACTCTGCATTTCGCCCAGAGTGAAACTGAACTGTCTATCCGAATTGCTCCCCAGTTTGAAAACGGTCAGTTCATCGGATGCTTCGCCGTCAGCACTCGAAATCCGAATCATGAACTCAATGCGCTGACTCACTCTGAAGAGTCTCTGCCTGATGCTCGAGGCGTGCGCGTTCTGTCCGGCGATCTGGCGGATTCCTTCGGCGATCTGTTGACAGCGGTTGTCGGTCACGCGTCGCTCGCCGCCGCTGAAGCCGAGGAAAATTCCCCGACGCTCGCTGATATTCGCGCCATCGAAGAAAGTGCCGGTGAAGCCGCTCATTTGGTTCGCAAGCTCCACGCCTTAAGCGGCAAATCCAGACACAACTCGATTACCGATCTCAAAGCCTCGATCATGAACTTCACAAGCAGGTACTATGATTCGGAGCGTGAAGAGTCGCGCATTCAGATCGAGTTAACCTCTGAGCCGGTTCGAATCCCTGCTGATCACGCGACAATCGACGTCATCCTCAACGCAATCGCCGCGCAAGCGGAGCTGTCTGCCGATGCCGGTTCGACTCCGCTCTGGAAGCTGTCTGCCGACGAGGAATTCGCGAAACTGTCCATCAGCTGTCAGGGAACATTGACTATTCCCACCGGCTGGTTTGACGAGAGCGTGCCGTCGAAAGATGAGCAGGGTTACGATCTCTATTTCGCCCGGGAAGCCGCCCGTGCCTTTGGGGGCCGGCTGGAAATCCATGACCTGAAACCCGCGCAGGAACTGATTCTCTATCTGCCCCTTGCTGCTGTAAAATCCGAAGCATAACGATCCTTGTGCTGAGCATCTGCAGCATATCTTAAAAGCGCTGTAGTGGATAGAGTTCGCCGAGCCGGGCATCCCCGCCCGGCCGTAATAGCCAACGCTCGTATCCCTTAAATATCATAGGGGAATCGACCCAAAGCTTCGCCGAGCCGGGCTAAGCGCAGAGAGTATTCTACTAGAGCGTATCCCAAAAATATCATAGGGAGATTTTTTCACCGGCTCGCCGAGCCGGGTTAAGCAGCGAGCGTGTTTCCATAGTGCGTGTATCCCGAAGCTCGCGCAACCCGGCCGGAATCCTTAACAAAGCGCACCTTACTTGAAACGGCACTATCCCGGTCAATTGGCCGGGCTTTTTATTTGCCTGTAAATGTGCTATATTGCAGTATCATGACTGGTATCGCGGCTATCAAGAATCCTCTCGCTTCATTTGTGCTCCCGAACGAGCTTGAATTTGGCGTGTCTCGTCTTGAATTTGCGAATCCCGTTGCCACTTGGCAAGCCGATCACTTGAGTGGAGTGGAGGAGGCCGTGCGGCGAGTCGAAACGACTCAGCGGCAGGGATTATATGTTGCCGGAATTATCCGTTATGAAGCCGGCCCCGCTTTCGATCCTGCCCTCAAGGCTCATTCCTTGCCCTCTCTTCCGCTTGTTTGGTTTGCCGCCTTTAATCAGCCTGCTGCTGCCGCACCAGCGGCATCAGAGAGTAAAATCGCTGAACCGCAACTCCGCACTGCTCACTCTGACTATAAGCGTAACGTCCGGACTGCGCTTGAGCATATCCGCCAAGGCAATATCTATCAGGTCAATTACACGGTGCGCGCCGATCTCCAAATCGAGGGTGATCCTTATTCCATTTGGAGAAACTTATGCGACGCCGTCCCGGTTCCGCATGCTGCCTATATTGATACCGGTGATTCACAAATCCTTTCGCTCTCACCGGAACTTTTCCTTCGCAAACGGGGATCATTGATAGAAACCCAACCGATGAAAGGCACCGCTCCCCGTAACCCTTCATGGATCGAGGATGAGCAAGCTCGACTCGCTCTGGAGCGCAGCGCCAAAGACCGCGCCGAAAACATCATGATCGTTGATCTTATGCGCAACGACCTAAGCCGAATCTGCAAAGCCGGCAGTGTTCATGTGGCCGAACTCTGCCGCGCTTATCGCTTTCCAACCGTGCATCAAATGACCAGCACTGTTCGCGGTGAACTCGCCGCTGGTGTTTCTCTCTTTGACATATTCAAAGCCGCTTTTCCCCCCGGCAGTGTCACCGGCGCGCCCAAAGTCCGCGCCACTGAAATCATTCGCGAGCTCGAGCCGGAGTCCCGCGGCATCTACTGCGGCTCGATCTGTCTCTTCTATCCCTCTGGCGATTTCATCTGCAACGTTGCCATTCGTACTCTTGAATCTTCGCTTCATCCCTCATCCCTCATCCTTCATCCTTTTACTCTCGGTCTCGGCTCCGGTATCGTCATTGACAGCGATCCCGAATTAGAGTGGCAGGAAACCCTCGTCAAATCCCGTTTCTCACAAGCCAAACCGCAAACCTTCGGCTTATTCGAAACCTTCCGCTATACTCCCGGCGCGGGTCAAGTTTCCCCTCCGTTTACGGGGGGGCAAGGGGGGGTAAACCCGGCCGGAACCGAAAAAGGCCGCCGAGCCGGGCTAAGCATTGCTGATTCTTCATCGGACGATTCCTCTGAAATGCGCAACCCGGCCGGAACCTTCCGCAATCTCCACAGCCACCTCATGCGTCTTAAACGCTCCTGCGATTACTTCTCGCGTCCCTTTCCGCTGCGCAAAATCCTGCGCACTCTCCGCGATGCCAAACCGTCCCTTGGGGACTCGCCGCACCGTGTCCGTCTCGAATTGAGCAGGGAAGCGGAGATTACGCTCCGCCTTGTGGATGAGAACCTGAGCTGGCCCGCGGACGGAGTTACGCTTTTACTCTCCGAAATCCGCCTCGATCCCGCTGATCCGCGCCTCTATCATAAAACCACCGACCGCGAAGAAAAATACACGGCTCTTAAGCACGCTGAGAACTTAGGTGCGCATGAAGTTCTCTTCCTCAACACTCGCGGCGAACTCTGCGAAGGCGCGATTTCAAATATTTTCCTGAACATTAACGGCGAGTGGCTCACTCCCGCGCTTTCCTGCGGCTTGCTCCCCGGCGTCTGGCGCGATAACCAATTGAAATCCGGGCGCGCCCGCGAAGCCTTCCTCACTCTTGATGATCTCCGTCGCGCCGGTCAAATCCTCGTCGGCAACTCCGTTAGAGGAGAGGCGAAGGTTCAACAGGTCATTTACCCGAACATCCCGTAGCGCCCGGCTTACCGGGATAATGATTCTAACTTGTAGTGCTCAGCTGAACGTGCTTCCTATCCTCTCATTCTTCCTTCCCCCCATGGAATGGGGGGAATACAAGGGGGGTATGCTATGCCTTGTCATCCTTGGAAAAATTTCGCCACTGCCTTGTCAAAACACACCTTAAATTGAGACATCTCTCGCAGGAACGCCGGATACAGTCCCTGTTCTTCTTAGCCGCGCACGGCAGTGCGAGCTGTTTTAAGATTTCATAGAGTATTATTTCGCTTCACAGAAATGTTCAGTAAAAGAAAACCGGATCACCCTCAGGCAATCCGGTTTTCTTGCATGGAAGCCGAGTCGTGCGTCCTCGCACGGCTGGAATAATACTACTTGATCAACACCAGTTTCCGCTGGGCTGTAAAGTTCTCCGATTCGAGTCGATAGAGATAGACACCGGTAGCAAGTTCGCCGGCATCAAAGGTGATTTCATGACGCCCGGCATTCAGATCATGATTCACCAGCGTCGCGATCTCCTGTCCCATCAGGTTGAAGATGCGCAGAGAGACGAATTCATTCTCCGCCAGATCGAAAGTAATATTGGTCCGCGAGTTGAAAGGATTCGGGTAGTTCTGGAAAAGCGCGTACTCCGTTGCTGTTCCGGCGCTTCGTAAAGGCACTGCGGATGCGGTCCCAATCAACTCCTTGCTTCCGCCGATGCTGACCGAGAACAGCGTGTAGTGATACTCGGTTCCGTTCACTGCGGTTTCGTCAACAAACGTATAGATGCTTTCGCTCGCGCTGGTGCCGGCGCCTTCTACCACAGTGAGCAGCTCGGTATCTCGCCGAAGCTCGAAGTAAGCATTGTCGGTTTCACTTGCAGTCGACCAGTTTAAGGTTACCATGCCATCGCCGGCAATTGCGTCGAAGCCCTGCAGCTCAACAGATAACTGCATATCTTCATAGATATAATCCTCGACCTCGCCCAGCATATCATGGCCAAAGGTTCCGCAAGGCATCTCCGGACACAGTGTTGTGTCAACCCAGCTATGACCATTGCGGCCGACCGGAGTGCTCGTCAGGCGGAAGCGCATCTTCAGATCATAAGGTCCGATGTTTTTGATGCCGGGATCACGGAAACTGAAAGTATAATCTCCCGGTTGCACCGGCTCATCCTG
Source organism: bacterium (assembly GCA_018814465.1). Lineage (GTDB taxonomy): Bacteria > Electryoneota > RPQS01 > RPQS01 > RPQS01 > JAHIZR01. The sequence continues at coordinate 14,008 of JAHIZR010000440.1, forward strand.
AATCACCCACTCGGATACGAAAGTTCCGTCGTCACAAAGGATCTCATCACAGAAGTCAAGATCGATATTGCCGTCCTTCCACGCGTTCAGGAAGAGCTGGCCTTGACATGCCGCGCTGGCATAGTTCAAATAATTCGGACCGCCTGTGACTCGAACGGTAACGCTCGCATTGTCGCAAGGCGTCCACGGCAGATTGTGGAAGACGACGCCATCGTCGAATAAATCGAGATCGAGAATGTTCGGCGTCCATTCGCCGTCTACACTCGCGCCCAACCAGGCAATCCCGGAAAGTCCGTGACTCGGATTGCAGATTTGCGTTCCGTAGTTGCAGCCTTCCAGATCTCCCATATCGATCTCATCATAGGGGAAATAGCAGTCACCGTTGTAATACCATCCGTCATAACAGATGCAAACGCAACCCGGCAATTCACCACTCTGATAAAACAGCGTCGCATGCCACCTTCCGGTATTTGCGTCATAAGTCCAAGTCGAGAATTCAGCGAAAATCGGCATGCAGTTCGGATCAAAACAGCCTGTTTGAGCTGGATCACATCCCGGTGTGATGGTGAACTTCGGCGAATTGGGCGGCATCGGACCTCCATCAATATAGACTTCCATATTCATACCGGCGTCAAGATAGATACAAAAGTACTGCGGGAGAGTCCAGGGATAGATAATGAGTTCGGGGAGGGGTTGCGCAAGGACGGGAACGACAACGGCGCTGCAGAGAAGCGCCGCCAACACAATGGTCAATGTTTTTTTCATGATTCTGACTCCTGATAATGAACGAGCATTAAACTGTCATTATGGGTCGTCGGAGTGCAATATCGGAAAGGGCGGTGCATGTCCACGGCCCGTATTTGCTATAAGATAAGGTCGAGTCAAGTAGTATGAAATAGCTTCTCAAGAAAAAAACCAGAAAGATTCATGTCCTTTCGGCAGTTTCGATATAGATAATAGACCCGGTTTTTCTGAATGCTGCCGAGTCTCGGCAATCGTAAAAAATGCGGGAAGAGTGTGAATGAAATGTGACCTCTCCTCTCCTGCGCCTCATTTATAAACCGCCATAGTTAGGCATCATCCCCAAGCACTCGCTTCCCCAATCAAACGATCTCTTCACATTACGGACACTTTCACACGCACAAACATTGCCCTCAACCCGTCATCCCCTCAAACCGAAGGGAATCACATTATAATCCGTCGGATTGCGAATCGATTTTCGCCCGGAACGCGTCAGCAAACCCGACGCATATCCGATCGTGGCCTCGCCGTAGCGATCCTTGATATCATCGCAGGTATTGGCCAGCGTGTGCAAATGGGTTTGCTTATCAAAAAGTTCCTGCTGTTGACAGCGCGTGGTTTTGGAAAGTCCGGAAACACTCACCCCGATCAGCCGCACCGGACGCGACGAATCATAGATTTCATAGAGCAGTTTCCGCGCGGCGGCGAATAGATCTCCTTCAAACCAGAGTGGCCGCGCGAACTTATGGCCATGAACATAAGTCTCCATTCCTTTGTAGCGCAGCTTCAGCGTCACGATCCGTCCGGCGAATCCTCCGACGCGCATCCGCCGTGCCACCTTTTCCGTCAGCATCAGCAGTCGGCCTTCGATGTCCTCTACTGTTTTCAGATTATCCCCGAACGTCATTTCATGTCCGACCGATTTCTCGTCAGGCAGCTCTTCATGAGTCATCACACGATCGCTGCCGCCGCCCTGCGCGAGCGTTTTCAGCTCCGGTCCGCGAATACCAAACTTAGTCTTCAGCACATCCGCCGGATACGCCGCCAGGTCGCCGATAGTCTGAATCCCCAGCGCGTTCAAAACCGGCTCCGTCGCGCGCCCCACACCGATCAGTTTTCCTATCGGCAAATCTTTGTAGGCGGCCGCCACCTTGGAAGGGGGGAGGTAGAGGAATCCGTTCGGCTTGCATAGATCGCTCGCCATCTTCGCCACCATCTTGTTGGCCCCGGCGCCGATTGAAACCGTGATTCCTTCACTCTCGTATATTCGCCGCTTGATGCGGTGCCCCAAATCCTCCACGCTTGCATAAGACCACACCGTATCGGTCACGTCCAGACACGCTTCATCCACCGAGAGCATCTCCATGCGGTCGGTGTAGTCGAGCAGTATGTTTTTCACATTCTTCGAAATATAAATATAGGCCGAGGTGTTGCCGCGCACAAAAATCACATGCGGACACAGCCGCCGCGCGTCCATCGCCGACATCCCCGCCCGCAGCCCGTAGCGGCGCGCCTCGTAGGACGCGGTCGTAATAATCCCGCGGCCGTTCGGCCCCCCGCCGACAGCGACTGCCTTCCCCTTCAGGGAAGGGTTATTGCGGACCTCCACAGCGACGAAGAACTGGTCCATGTCGGCATGGAAGATAACCTTACTCATTGCTCGTAACTGTAGATCATGATCGGCTCGATGCCGCAGAGTCTCAGGTATACGGTCAGCGCGCCGCGATGGTGCCAGTGCTCGTCGTTCAGAAAGGTCAGCATCTGCCAGGCCGGGAAGGTCATACCCCAGGCCTCGATCATACGCGCTAACTGTTCGTCGGTAAGGCCCGCGAAGATCTTGTTCGCTGCTTCCACGTTCTTGTCCATATAGGCGAGCAGTTCGGCCTTGCCGCTGATTTTCGGTTCGGTCATGTTCTCCGGAGTCTTGCCGTCGCGAATGGATTCCAGCGCGATCAGCAAAAAGTAATACATATGCACGACCGTCTCCGCCACCGTCCGCTGCGCGTCCGTCGGCTTGAAAGTCATTTTGTCCGCAGGAAACTGATCCACGAGTTTGCGGGTCACACCGAGCACCATCCGAAAATACCCGAACATGCCCTCTGCCATCTGCTTGTTCATCTTTTGCTGTCCTTTCGCTGTGGAA
>JAHIZR010000053.1 GCA_018814465.1 bacterium
CCTGTTATTCTGGACGGCGGGAGCTACGATGTGCTCTTCTATGCCGATCTGAACGGCAATGGCGGTTATGACGATCCGCCTGCGGATCACTCATGGATGTTGGATGCGGACAATGTGAGCGGCAACACCACATTGAACTTCTCTCACAATACTAATTTCACTCCCATCGACTGGAACTACGCAGTTACCATGAACTTCAACGGCATGACGCCGCACCTCAATCAACTGCTTGAGATTCGCATCATCGATTCTGTAACTGAACTTGAAGTCGGACGTAAGCGTGTCGAAATCGTTCCCGCCGCGAACTTCTCCGTTGTCATCCCCGGTTTGACACGCAACGGCTCTTACCGCGCTGATTTCTACGCGGATTTGAACGGCAACGGTCGCTACAACAATACACCCACGGATCACGCCTGGAGCATGAACTTCTCGAATCCCGATGGCAACGTAACGCTGGATTTCACGCACAACACCAACTTCACGAATATCGACTGGGAGTATCTGTTCCGTCTCAACATGCTGGGCATGAATCCTCATCTCGGACAGCTTCTGGAAATGCGTCTTGTCGACAACAGTGATGCCGAAATCGGCCGCACGAAATTCGTCGAACTGGCAGTCGCCAATTCTGCACTCTCAATTCCCGGCCTTATGCAGACCGCCGACTACCACGCGGACTTCTATGCCGACCTGAACGGCAGCGGCGACTACAATCCGCCTCCCGCTGACCACGCATGGCGTCAGGAGTTTACCTCCGATGGAGATGTCGTCATGAATTTCGCTCACAACACCAACTTCGTCGATATCGAATGGCCGACATTAGCCGCCGGCGATCCGGTTCCGTTTGAGTTGCTTCCGACTTCGGTTTCGCTCTTCCAGAACTATCCGAATCCGTTCAATCCGTCCACCTCCATCAGCTTCAACTTGCCGCAGGCGGGATTCGTCCGGCTGGAAGTCTTCAACAGCCTCGGTCAGAGCATAGCGACCTTAATCGATGGCAATCTCGCCGCCGGACTCTATAATCATGAGTTCACGGGAGCCGGTCTTTCCAGCGGAGTCTATTTCTACCAGCTCCGCGCGGGCGAGCAAGTTCTGACGCGCCGCATGATGCTGTTGAAGTAATAATCTACTCATTACCGGACCTATTCATGAAATTACTATTGCCGGTCCTGCTGTTATTCAGCGCCTTGAACGCGTTAGCGGAAAGCACCATGTTCAAAGTCATCGCCGACAGCAAGGATACCTATGTTGAATTCGTCAGCGACGCGCCGTTGGAAAGGATCGTTGGCAAGACTCGCACCGCCACGGGCTTTGTGGAATTGAATCCGCAATCCAACGGCAGCGGTGCGCGCGCCGAGATTCATGTCGATCTCGCCACCCTTGACACCGGAGTGAAGCTGCGTGACCGTCACATGCGCGACAACCATCTCGAAACCGATCTTTATCCCGAAGCGGTCTTCTCTCTGACGTCCCTCAAACTGCCGGAAAACGGTTTGATCGCGAACGAACGCACACTCGTGTCCGTTAAAGGCAGGATGAAACTGCACGGCAAGGAACGCGAAATCACGCCCGAAGTCTACCTCACTCTTTCCGACACATCGGGAGAATCCGCCCTCCGCATCGAATCCAACTTTGTGATTCTGCTGGAAGACTACGAAATCGACAGGCCTCAGTTTCTGCTGATGAAACTGTCACGCGAGCAGCAGATACATGTCGACATCCTCACGAAAACCTCGCAGGCTTCCGCCGACCTTCGCTGAACCTTCCCTCCGCCGAGGCGCCCGTCCCCGGGTGCCCCGGAAGCTGTCGCAAAGTCCAGATGAGCCTAAAACAAAAAACCCGAGCCAAGTGGTTCGGGTTTTTCAGTGAATCGTTGAGGCTAAGCGCACGGCTTAACGTGTGGTTTAGCCTCAGGAGAAACGTGTACACGCTGCCGGTGAGAAGGTTCCGGAGCCGACAGCATTCGATGTGCACGTCACAGCCGAAACTTGCCGTTCCGCCTGCTGTTCGCCGCATTCGGGACAGGTGACGTCCTCGTCCTTATCGGAGAGTCTGCGCAGCATGTCGAATTTGGCGCCGCAGGAGCGGCAGGAAAATTCATAGAGTGGCATGATTGTCTTATAGTGAATTGGTTTATGTTGAGCTTGTTTCGTGGGCTATCTGTTCGCGCAGTTCATCCATCGTTTGCCGCAAGTTGGTCAGTGTGCGTAATAATTCAACGCGTTCGTTCTCAGGATACTTTTGCAGCAACCGCGAATGAAAGTCCAGCCGGCAGCCTTTGGCGGCCACTGCGACTTCTTCGCCGCGCGGAGTCAGAGTCAGTTCGCGCACCCGGCGATCTTTCTCGGATTCCTTGCGGTGCAGAAATCCTTTTTCGACCAAGCTGGCCGACAGCGGAGTCAGGCGGCTTCTGGCTAATCCTAAGACACAGGCCAGACTTGAAGGCAGAGCCTTGCCGGTTTCCGCGACCTGCAGCAGAACAACACCTTCCGAGGAGGTCAGACCGAAGCGGCTGAACAGTTCGCTTTCTTTGTTTAAACAGCAATGCGCCAATTGACGGGTTAGACTGGCCAGCGTGGCGGCATCGCTGTGTTCGGCACCATTGCCGTCACTATGTCCGTTTGTCATGTAATTCATACTGTGAACAATATACATTATGAATTACTTTTTGTCAAGCCTCCTCTTGCTTTTCTGAGTATTCTTTATTTATTATATATCAACAGGTTATTGTTCACACATAAAATTAATCTAACATCGGAGAGGCAAAATGAAATACGGAGCCAGAAATCAGCTCATTGGTAGGGTCAAGGGCATCAAGCAAGGAACTTTGATGTCTCAGGTGACCCTTGAAATCCCCGCGAACTCCCAAATGAGTTCAGTCATGACCCTTGATTCCCTCGAGGAACTCGGTATCAAAGAAGGCGACAAAGTCCAGATCATCGTCAAAGCCGTCAACGTCCTCCTCGCCAAGGATTAGATTCGTCTGGTGCAACACCCCGGAGGGTGTTGCCTAGTAAGGGCACGTCTACTAACCCCCATCGTCCCCGGTGGGGGTTTGCGATATTTACCTCGTAGCCGCGCACGGCAGTGCGATTCTTACTCCGACTTATCCATCTCCTCGCTTGCCTTGATGATTGCTTCGGGAACATCCTCGCCTGTATGCTCTTTCCAAGCCTTATCGAACTCTGTTGGATCCCATTCAATTCGGATTCCGGCTAATTGTTTTATTATTTGTGCCAAACGAGGACCACCTATCTTGGATACAACTAGTAACGCTCTAAAGGACATTTCGAACGCATTCGAGTATTCCATTAGCTCAATATATAATAGACCAATCTGTCCATAGGATGCACATATGCCTGGTAGATCTCCCAAACGTTCTTTTGTTTCTAGGCTTTCTCGGTATTCATTCAGGGCTGCATCTAATTCACCCTTCTCCTGATATATCATTCCGATCTGATGTCGACTCAAGGCGATGCCATGTTCATCCCCAATCCGTTCTAGTATTTCTAAACTTGCCTTGAACTCTTTCAGGGCTGCATTTAATTCACCCTTCTCTTGATATATCATACCGATCCCATGTCGACTCGACGCAATACCCCTCTTATCTTTCAACCGTTCTTTGATCTTCAGACTTGATTTATATTGGTCTAAAGCAGCAGTCAAATCTTTTTTTTGAAAGTGAACCGCACCAATCTGGTGACGAGTTTTTGCAATACCTAATTCATCTCCAAGTAATTCTTCAATCTCCAGACTAATTTTGTATTCGGTCAATGCAGCGTCAAATTCGCCTATCTCTTGATACACCGTCCCGATCTGATGATGAATCTGGGCTATTCCCTTATAATCCTCAAATTGTTCCTTGACCTTAAGACTAGTTTTGTATTCAGTTAAAGCCATATCCCAATCACCACGAGCTTGATAACGAAAACCAAGATTATGTCTGTTCACTGATTGAATTTTTTTATCAGACTCTTTGGAAACGAGCATTTCGAATAGAATTGTCATATCTGCCCAAGCACCCAAAAGATTAGCAAGTTCATGAAACTCTGTTCCATCACAAATCTTTCGAGCAACAACCTCCCAGAGGAGCCGTTCTGTATCACCAGCTTCCGCAAGATGATAGCCAGCTTCAAGTAACGGTCGAATCTGTTCGATATTATTAGGACTCCCATCTTTGCCGAAGTCTTTGCCTTCTTCGAGCCAAAGGTCGGCGGCTTTTGTGTGATACTCTTTAAGTTCCTCTTCCGTGAGAGCTATATTGACCATATCGCGGACGATGTCGTGACGGGGATAGTAGTCTTGTTCATCCAAGTTGCATCCTATTAGGTGCCAGTCGATGAGAGCATCAAGATCATGCTGGACGGCGGATGCTTCGCGGGACAGATAGCGGGCGAGTCGTTCAGGTGAGCGACCCATACGAAAGATTGTCAGAGCAGTGGTCAATTCCTGCAAATCGGAACCGATCTCCTTCCACATGGCAGTCATCGGAGCGGTACTGTTTTCAATCCAATCGGGACGTTTATCTATCACCGACGCATCACCGCCATGCCGCCTTACCAGTCCGGCAAGCAGTTCAATCATTAGCGGATTGCCGTCGAGTCGTTTGACAATATCCTCCAAGCTGGTTGACTGCGGAGTCCCTCGAACTTCCTCAGCTCGCAGCTTCAGAACTCCCGCCTTCTCGAGCAATCCCTTTAGATGAATTCGCTTGACCTTTTCCCCAGTCAAGCCGAATGCATCTGTTTCTCCCCAGCAGATTACCAGCAGTTTATTACCGGATTCGGCAAGTGCTTTGAGCAGCAACTTTGCTTTGTCGTCTTCCGGTTGAGTTTTATCAAGCAGATACTGGAGGTTGTCGATAATCAGCAAGCAGCCGCGACGCCGCCAACTCTCTACAATAGCTCGAATAACATCCTCGAAGGAACCCTCCGCTTTCTGCCGCCAAGTAAACATCTTGTAAAGCTGTTCGGCAACCAGTTCGGCGGTATAGTGTTCGCGCAGTTCAATCCGAATGTAGTCAAGTTGGAACTCCAGAACCACTTTAGCAACAAAGCGGGTCTTACCGACGCCGGTTTCACCTGTTATCTGAATACAGGAAGGAGCCTGCTTCATGTGAGGATTAAGCAATCTCCTCAACTCACGAAGATCGTCTGATCGGCCAAAGAGTTCCGGCGGAACGGGCAGCCTGTCAATCGGTACGGCAACTCCCGCCGAAGTCAGAATCGTCAACAGTTCATCGCGAAAGTCAGGATTCTCGCGGAACGCCTTATCTACTAATGAGGTCAACAATAGATTTCCATTAGCATCAAGCTTCCCAGTTTTTAGAGCATCAAGAGCTTTGCGCGCTTCCTTCACTGCGGAAAACTGCTTCGTGAAAAGATCAATCACTTTTCCGAAGTAGTGACTCCCTGCCGCGCTTACCATCCAACCAAGAATTGCCTCAATCATCTTGCTACCCGTGTATGATTATTATCTCGCTTTATCAGATTCCGGGCACCCGGTGACGGGCGCCTCGGCGAAAAGATTGTGATTACTGTAGTGATTGTAAGATAATACAAATTCTTGAGATAATAAAAAAGTGACGGAACGAACTTGTTTAGTCATGTTTACAGCTAAAGAATAATCAAGCCTTTAATCGAATTGGAATACAAAAGAGCCGCTCGTGATGAGCGGCTCAAACTTGCGCCGAGGCTTATCGTCCACGGGTGCCCGGAACACACAAATCACCCTTAGGTCTACTTCACCAGCTCTTTGCCGTAGGCGAACAGACTGCCTGCTTTGTAAATATTGAGCTGGATTTCGGTCATCGGCTTGGCATCGAACTTCGTACTGCCGCTCGCGATCTTGCCAGTCGTGAAGTCAACGCTGATCGTATCGCCGTTCTGGAACGGGCAGGAAGTCGTAATCTCCGGCGCTTCGATGATCGCCATGCCGGAATTTATCGCGTTACGCTTGTAGATCGAACCGTAGGACTCCGCGATGATAGCAGAAACGCCCAGCGATGCGAAACAATCCACCGCCTGCTGCCGTGATGATCCCGAGCCGAAATTCTTGCCGACCATCACGATATCGCCCTTGCCGCACTTCACCGGGAAGTCTTCCCAGCCTTTCAGATTGCCGAACGTGTGCTTGCCCATCTCTTCGATCTTGGTAATCGCCAGATGCGCATTGTGAAAGATCATATCGGTGTCGATATTGCTGATCAGTTTGCCGTTCTCGTCGGTGATCAGCCAGAGCTTGCCGGTTACACTGGTTGGTTTCATTTGTCCATGACCCCCCGGGGATCCGTGATGACGCCCATGATGGATGACGCCGCCGCGGTGGCGGGACTGGTCAGATAGGTGTCGCCGTGTCCCTGTTTGCCGCGGAAGTTGCGGTTCGAAGTTGACAACTGCACTTCATTCTTGCCGGTCATGCCGATCTGGCCCTGCGCGCAGCCGCCGCAGCCCTGATTTGAAACGATGAATCCGGCTTTGTGGAACTTGGTCATCAGTCCGCTGTCTAACAGTTGACCGAAGACCGCTTTCGTGGCGGGAACGATCTTGGCCATCACGCGCGGATTGACTTTGCGGTCGCCGATAATCTCCGCGACCAGCTCGAAATCTTCGAAGCGTCCGTTGGTGCAGCTGCCGATGAACGCGGCATCCAGCGGACGGCCCGCCACGTCTCGCACCGGCACCACGTCGTTGGGACTGCCCGGTTTGGCAATCAGCGGCTCCAGTACGCCGACATCCAGTGAGAGATCTTCCGAATACACCGCATCCTCATCCGCATAGAACGGCGTCACGACTTCTGATGTCTTTGCTTTGCACCAGTCGAGAATCTTCTTGTCCGGCGGAATGATAAATGCAATCGCTCCGGCTTCCGTGCCCATGCTGGAGAGCGTGATGCGCTGCGGCAGATCGAGCGAATCGATCAGATCGCCGTAAAGTTCCACGACTTTACCCAGCGCGCCCGACGCTCCGAAGAATTTCATCACGGCCAGTGTCAGA
>JAHIZR010000054.1 GCA_018814465.1 bacterium
CCCGGTCGAGTTCAGGAATATCTCGCGAAGGAGATTCAGGAAGTCTACCGTTCACAGGGTGTATCGATCAACGATAAGCACATTGAAGTTATCGTTCGCCAAATGCTGCAAAAGGTCCGGATCGAAGATCCCGGTGATACCCGCTATCTCGAAGGAGACCAGGTAGATCGTATCCGTTTCATGGAAGACAATGAGTCTATCGTCGGTATGGTGACCGTCGAGGAGCAGGGTGACACTCCTTGGATCGAAGGCTCGATGGTTGAAAAGACCGAGTTTAACCGTGCTAATCGAAAGCTCAAGGCTGATGGAAAGCAGGAAGGCAAGTCCCGTCCTGCTCGTCCGGCAGTGTCGACGCCGATTTTGCTTGGAATCACTCAAGCCAGTCTCTCAACGAACAGTTTTATCTCTGCCGCGAGTTTCCAGGAAACGACGCGAGTGCTGACGGATGCCGCGATCTCGAACAAGATCGACCGGCTGGCCGGACTCAAGGAAAATGTCATCATGGGTCACTTAATTCCAGCAGGAACAGGGCTTAATCATTTTGCAAAGCTGAGTATTGAACGACCCGATCAGGAAACAGAAGAGCTAGCACAAGACTTCAGAATTGAGATGCCTGATACCATTGAAGAAGCAATCACTGCTAATGCAGGAGGCACAGCCGTATCAGAATCGGAGCGACCAATTGAAGAGCATGTGCCGGGTTCGGATGTTGATGAAAAGACAGGACAATAAGAAACAGTTGTTTACATTTAACAGCAGGCCATTGTCAAGGAAATCGTTGAAAAAACTCATCTTTCACCGCGCTTGACAATCTAATTCGGAATGTTTACATTAGCTTACCTACGCCGAAAATGAAGGTTGGCAATTGCCTACGATTCAACAACTAATCAGATCCGGGCGAGTCATCGAAAAAGACAAATCGACGGCCCCCGCCCTCAAAAACTGCCCGCAACGCCGCGGAGTGTGTACTCGTGTCTATACGACCACACCTAAAAAACCGAATTCCGCGCTGCGCAAAGTCGCGCGTGTCAAGCTGAGCAACGGGATTGTTGTCACCGCCTATATTCCGGGCGAAGGACATAACTTGCAGGAACACTCAATCGTTCTGATTCGCGGTGGCCGTGTCAAGGACCTCCCGGGAGTTCGCTATCACATCATTCGCGGTATTCTTGATACCTCCGGTGTGGACGGACGTCAGCAGGGACGCAGTAAGTACGGCACGAAAAAGAAAAAGAGTGCCGCCTAATCGTTCATCTATTCGTTAGCATAATCACGAATGTCAAGACGCAAACGCATTGTTAAACGAGTCCCGCCCCCTGATCCCAAGTACGGATCCCTTCAGGTGGCTGCTTTCGTGAACGGTCTGCTTCGCCGGGGCAAGCGCTCGGTCGCGGAGAAGATCTTCTACGGAGCTTTGGACATCATTGAAGACAAAACGAAGACCAATCCGGTTGAAGTTTTCGAAAAAGCGATGAAGAATGTCGAACCTGTCGTTGAGGTGAAGAGCCGTCGTGTCGGAGGTTCAACCTATCAGGTTCCCGTCGAAGTCAAGTCGAATCGCCGACAGGCTCTGGCAATCCGCTGGATGATCAGCTATGCAAAGGCGCGCGGCGAGAAGACCATGGCTCAACGCCTGGCAGGCGAATTCATGGCGGCATCGAAGGGAGAGGGCAACTCGATCAAAAAGCGGGAAGATACTCACCGCATGGCCGAGGCCAATAAGGCGTTCGCCCATTTCCGATGGTAAGTTATCCGTATTAAAGCCGATAGTAATAAACCGACAGTGTCTAAAGAAAACAATACGTCCGCAAAGAAGTCAGGGGAATCGAAAAGGAAAACTCCAACTCATCGTTCACTTGCCCTGAACCGCAATATTGGGATTATGGCCCATATTGACGCTGGCAAGACAACAACGACAGAGCGGATTTTATTCTATACCGGCAAAGTCCATCGCATGGGAGAAGTTCATGAAGGGGGCGCGACCATGGATTGGATGGAGCAGGAAAAGGAACGGGGAATTACGATTACGTCAGCCGCGACCACCTGTGAATGGCGCGGGCATCGAATCAATATCATCGACACTCCGGGGCATGTCGATTTTACCATTGAAGTCGAACGGTCCCTGAGAGTATTGGACGGAGCAGTCGCGCTATTCTGCGCCGTGGGTGGAGTCGAACCACAATCCGAAACCGTCTGGCGTCAAGCCAACCGGTATAAGGTTCCGCGAATCTGCTTCGTCAACAAAATGGATCGCGCAGGCGCTGATTTTTTCCGTGCTGTTGATATGATTCGCACTCAGCTGCATGCCAATCCGGTGCCAATCGCGATTCCGGAAGGCGCGGGGGAAATGTTCAACGGTGTTGTCGATCTGGTTCATTTCAAGTCCGTTATGTGGGTGGAAGAGACTTCCGGGCTCCGGTTCGAAGAGTACGATGTCCCCAAGGATATGTACGAAATCGCGCATCACTGGCGGGAAAAAATGATCGAAGCGGTTGCTGATTATGACGATCAACTGATGGAGAAGTTCGTTGAGGGCAAGCCCATTATGCCCGAGGAAATCATCAGAGCGATTCGCAAGGCTACGATTAATCTGAAATGTTTCCCGGTTCTATGCGGAGCATCTTTCAAGAATAAAGGGGTACAGAGGCTTTTAGATGCGATTGTGGACTACCTGCCGTCACCTTTGGATGTCGGTGCCGTTCACGGTACACATCCGGATACCGACAAAGAGATCGCGCGCGAACCGGACGAGGCGGAACCTTTCGCCGGACTCGCTTTTAAAATTGCCACCGATCCCTATGTCGGCAAACTGATTTTCGTCCGAGTCTATTCCGGCAGACTGGAAGCCGGATCGACGATCATGAACATGACGACCGGCAAACGCGAGAGAATCTCGCGCATGCTGCAGATGTTCGCTGATAAACGGGAAGAATTGACGCATATCGAAGCAGGGGACATTGCCGCGGTTGTCGGGCTGAAGAATATTCACACCGGTGATACGTTGTCCGACCAAAAGCATCCGATCGTGCTTGAGAAAATGGAGTTTCCAACTCCGGTAATCGAAATCGCGATCGAGCCGAAGACCCGCACCGATATGGACAAGATTTCCGAGGCGCTTTCCCGTCTGGCCGAAGAAGATCCGACGTTCCGGGTCAACTATAACGAAGATACGGGACAAACCGTGATCGCAGGCATGGGCGAGCTTCATCTGGAAATCATCGTCGACCGCCTCCTGCGGGAATTCAAAGTCGATGCCCTCGTCGGCAAGCCGCAGGTGGCTTACAAAGAATGTATCCGCCAGCCCGCCAAAACCGATACCCGGTTTGTCAAGCAGAGCGGCGGAAGAGGCCAGTACGCGCATTGTGTGATCGAGATCGAACCGGGTGATCCCGGCAGCGGTCTTGTCTTTGAGAATAGCATAATCGGGGGAACCATTCCAAAAGAGTACATCCCGGCAGTCCAGCACGGCATGCAGGAGGCGATGGCAACCGGAGTTCTGGCGGGTTTCCCGCTAATGGACATCAAAGTGAAACTGGTTGACGGTTCCTATCATGAAGTGGACTCGTCGGAAATGGCTTTCAAGATCTGCGGTTCAATGGCGCTGAAAGAGGCTGTAAAAAAAGCAAATCCAGCCCTTATGGAACCGATCATGAAAGTCGAAATTGTTACTCCGGATACTTATTTGGGCAGTGTTGTCGGCGATATCAATTCACGCCGCGGGAGAATTGCAGAAATGCATCCGCGCGCAGATGGCCAGGTCGTTTCCACAACGGTTCCGCTTTCTGAAATGTTTGGTTATGCCACGGGACTGCGCTCCCTGACGCAGGGCCGTGCAATCTTTTCCATGCATTTCGATCACTTCGGCGAAGTTCCCAAATCCATCTCTGAAAAGATACTGGAAAAGAACTGACTTCGTCAGTCTCTTTTCAAATATTAACTCATAAACCTCGCGGCGGCAACGCACGCTATGGCACAGAAATCGTCTATCAGAATTCGACTTAAAAGCTACGATCATAACCTGATCGACAAGTCGACCGAAAAAATCATCCATACGGCCAAGCAGACCGGCGCGGTCATTTCCGGTCCGATTCCTCTGCCGGTTCGCCGTAGTGTTGTCACCGTGAATCGTTCGCCTCATGTGGACAAAAAGTCTCGCGAGCAGTTTGAGACCCGCATTCATAAGCGTTTGATTGACATTCACAATTCCACGCCCAAGACAATCGACGCATTAATTCGCGTCGAACTGCCGGCCGGCGTTGATATCGAGATTAAGACATGACAGGGCTGATCGGAAAAAAAATAGGCATGACTCAGATTTTCGAGCCGTCGGGAGTCGTTATTCCCGTTACGGTCATTGAACTGGGTCCCAATCAGATCACGAATCTGCGCACTGATGAGAAAAACGGCTACATCGCGACCTGCCTGGGTTTCGGTGAAAAGCGTGAAAAACTCATTCCCAAGCCGGTGCTTGGCCAGTATAAGAAAGCCGGAGTTACC
>JAHIZR010000441.1 GCA_018814465.1 bacterium
ACCGTATCCATAAGTATTATCATTGCCGGTCGTGCCGTAATCAGTAGCCGTCGAAATGATGGCTTCCTTGATCGTAATGTAGTCGCAATCAGGGCAGGCCTCTCTCATGAGCGCCACGACACCGGCTACGTGCGGACCCGCCATAGAGGTGCCGCTCCAGTCTCCTTCATAGCTGCCTCCGGGAACTGAAGAGTAGATATTTACTCCCGGTGCGCTGATTTCAGGTTTGATATTATCAGGCGAGTATGGAGTGCATTGGGTCGGTCCGCGGCTGGAAAAGCTGGCGATCGGATAAGGCGCGCTGTAATCTGTGGAATTCACGGCGCCGACTGAGAATATCTGGTATTCATTAATAGAATATATCGCGGGCGCGCGCAGGCTTGAAGCGTCGGGGCCTTCATTACCGGCGCTCCAGGTTATCACCGGTCCGGCGGCTTCACAGTTAAGAATAACGGCATTCCAATCATCGAAACAGTCAACATATCCAACAAAGTCGCCGTTGACGCCCCATGAGTTTTGAATCACATCGGGAACATCGTCAAGAGTCAGCGGATTTCCATCCGGATCGGTAAACCATTCAAAGGCATCGATGACATCATTGTTAAAATCCGAACTGGCTCCCTGGTCGATGGCATTACAGGCGATCCACAGGGCATTCGGGGCCGACCCGACGGTATTCGTGTCGCTGCCGATAATCTCGCGACCGGTAATCGTGCCCATTACATGGGTTCCGTGTTCGCCGTAGTCAACCGGAGAAGTCGAGCCATTATCCAGTACATCAAGCCAGCATTCCGAATGCGGAGCGAAATTGCCGCGCCAGCGATCGGCGAGCGCGCCATGATTGCCGTCTACACCGGTATCGAGATTGGCTACCAGCACTCCCTCACCCGTGATGCCGAGTTCACGGTTTACTTGTGTAGCCCGAATCGCGTCCTGTCCGGGTGTTGTGGATTCACTGTCAAGTGAGTTGCTCGTTCTGCGCATGCTCTTAGAGCTTCTGTTTGTATCGCGAATCGGCTTAAGCAGCTCAGCCTTGAAGTTTTCGGTGACGTATTTGATGTCGCCGCGATGGCGCAGCGATTCGATATAGCTTGGGGTTGCTGAGATGACGAAGAGGTTCTCAATCCAGTGCGGAGTATAGCCTTGCACCTCACCTGTCTTTATGGCATCTTCGATTTCAGCTTTGAAAGCGGGCTGGGTCGTTTCCGCGTTGTACTTCAGCGCGTTGATTACGTCCGCATGCCGCTTGCTAAGCGGCGCGCCGGTATCGTGAAGTCTCATATCCAACGCGCGAATATCAATCGGGCTTTCGAGAATCACAATTGCACTAATAAAATCGGACTTATTTGCCTTGCTCAATTGTGCCTCAAGCGCGGGTGAGAATTCCGCTGCCTGGAGCGGCAATCCGAAGCATATGACCATGATTCCTAATCCAAACAATAGTCTGCTCAATTTCATGTTCTTCAACCTTTACTCGTTTCCACTGTTCATTAGTTTTCCATATATCGGGCTACTGCAAAGTTGTGGTCACAATGTAGTGTATAAACTCACTGAAAGCAAGCACTTTTCATCGGTCTAAGAAAATCCTGTTCGCTTTAACATGCTGTTTCAAAAGGATATTGCATGTTCAAGGTGTCGTATTTTGTCTCTGGGTCTGTTCCGTTTCATCAATGTAAACTGCAAGCGGCAGTATACAGTCGGACTCCGATCTAAGTAGCAATCTCAGTATGTCATGTTCTCAGGATTTCACAGATTCTGACTTTTGCAGATCGGCGGCGAGCCAATTGGACGAATAACATGAATTTAAAGAGCGATCAAGAGTATGCGCGTTTTTGCACATACTAATCTCTTTGAACTTGTTAAATAGCCCTTGCGAAATCCTTAAGAATTATGTAGATTGAAGTCCGTCTATAAGATTTGCAGCAAATCCCGGCCAGTAATCTATGCTCGTGAAGCACGACAGGCACCAATCAACTCATCCGGATTACTTCTCACTATAAACAAATCCTCCCGAACTCCCTTGCTTAATTCCACATGATTCGGATCAGACTTTCCTCCTGATTATCTTCCAAATCTGATAACTCGATTTTCTTAATACTATTTCTGTGTCACAACAGAGGTTACTTATGTCCGATGAAGCACAACTGAAAACCGTCGAAGAACAAGATCGCCACTGGTACGAGAACGTATTTAAGCGCGATGTGCCGCAGCTTACAGCTCGAGCGGTGATCTCCGGTATGGTATTCGGGGGGCTGATGTCTCTTTCCAATCTCTATGTCGGATTGAAATCCGGCTGGGGACTGGGTGTGGATATCGTCGCCGTAATTTTGATCTTCTCCATTTTCAAGGGACTGAAGAGCGCCGGCATCGTCAAGAATGAATTCGGCATGATGGAGAACACCATCATGATGACGGTCGCCGTCGCGGCAAGCTGGATTTCATCGGCAGGTTTAGTCTCCGCGGTTCCGGCGCTGTCGATGCTGACCGGTTACGAATTCGTTTGGTGGCAGCTCGCCCTTTTCGTCGGTTCGATCCTCTATCTCGGTCTTTTTATGGCAATTCCCTTGAAGCGCCAGATGATTCAGGTGGAGCGCCTGCGCTTCCCGGCGAATATTCCCACTGCGGAAACGCTCAAGGCGATGTACTCCAAGGGCTCGGAAGCGATAAAAAAGGCAAAAGCACTCGGATCGGCCGGTGGTTTAGGTGTGATTATCGCGGGCTTGCGTGATACTCCGTTAGGTTGGATTCCTGGCTTTATCAACCTCCCCTTCTCTATTGCTAAAGTCTCTCTTAGTAAACTAACACTTTCACTTGAGCCAAGCCTGATCTTCATCGGCATCGGCGGCTTGTTTGGAATAAAGGTCGGCTTGAGTATGCTCTTCGGTCTGGTTCTGAACTATGGAGTGCTTGCCCCGAATCTGATTGATGCGAAAATCATCAAGCATCCCGCGCCGCAGGTTCAAGCGGTGAATGTGCTGTCCACTCCCTTCACGGTCAATCCGGGCGAGAGTATTTCCGTTACGCTTGAGGAGGCAAATGTCGGACCTGAAATGTCTTCCGGCAGCAGTCTGAACACTTATACTTACGCTTGGACGAGACCGAAGACCTACAATTCAAATGCGGATCTGATCCGTGATTTCAACTCCGAGCGGCTGGATGATGGCACCGCAAATCCCTTTTATGGCGTCATCAGTGTGCGTGATACGATCAAGAAGAATAACGGCGGCAGCGCACAGGCATTATTTATTGAGGCTTCAAATGCGGTTTATTGGGAATCGATGCTGACGATTGATGAAAACCAGAATTCATCGCGCATCGTTGCCGCCTTGGGCTTCGAGCCCGGCCAAAGTCGGATGCAGGCTGTCGGCGGTTTCCGCAACATCAGCGCATGGTCGTTATGGCCCGGCGCGACGGTTCTCGTGGTGGGCGGTCTGCTGGCGCTGGTTTTCCAGTGGCGGACTTTGGGAAAAACATTCAGCAGTATCTTCAGTACGCTGGGGAAGAAGAAGGGGGACGGTAAAGGGATTCTCGACGATATCGAAGTGCCGATGACATGGTTTGTGCCCGGCTTCCTCATCACCGGTTTCTTATGCATCCTAACGCTGACAATGATCTTCAGCGATTTCGGAGTCCACTGGTATATGGGACTCATCGCTGTTCTGCTGACCTTTATTTTAGCCGCGGTCGCCGCACGCGCCGGCGCGGAAGTCGGCATCAATCCTATCGGCGCGTTAGGCAAGGTCACCCAGTTGACTTTCGGTGCGATTTCCGCAGGGAATGTTGCCGCCAACCTCATGACCGCGAACATCACTGCCGGTGCCGCCGCAAGCTGCAGCGATACGGTCGGCAATCTGAAAGTCGGCTACATGGTCGGCGCGCACCCCCGCAAGCAATTCATTGCTCAACTCTTCGGAGTGTTTGCGGGCGCACTGCTTGCCGTTCCCGCCTATTTCATTCTGGTTCCGGATGTCAGTATCCTCGGCGGAGCGAAATTCCCGGCGCCGTCCGCTCTGATTTGGATGGGCGTCGCGAAGGTGTTGGCACAGGGCATCAGCACGCTGCCTCCCAGTGTCTTGCTGGCGATGGCAATCGCTTTCGTATTCAGTGTCTTGGTCGTCATTGCTGACCGAGTTTTCCCGAGAATACGTCCCTATACGCCCTCGCCGACCGCCTTGGGTATCGCCATGACAATTCCCGCTTATACCAGTTTTGCGATGTTCCTCGGCGCATTCATCGTCTGGATCATGGAAAAGAAAGCCGCGAAGACGAATGACATGTATACAATTCCGGTTGCCTCAGGCTGTATTGCCGGTGAAAGTATCATGGGAGTTGCTCTGGCTGCGGCGATTGCCTTTAATATTATGTAGACTGTTTTTATCGAAATATCCTAATCAAACAGATTTCTCCAAGGAGCGCCAAGAAAATGGCCGACAAAGACGTTGAAAAAAAGATGACGCCGGAAGAACTCGAACGGGAGTGGTATGAAGAAGTGTATCGCGGTGACGACATGCCGCAGCTCACTCTTCGTTCAATCATTATGGGTTCGATTCTCGGCGGCGTCCTGTCGCTCCAGAATCTCTATGTAGGTTTGAAAACCGGATGGGGATTGGGTGTTGCAATCACTTCCTGTATTCTCAGTTTCACCATTTGGAAAACGCTGCGCAAGATCATGCCGCGCATTTTCAAGACCGATATGTCGATTCTTGAGAATAATGCGATGCAGTCCACCGCATCCTCCGCGGGCTACTCGACCGGCGGAACGATCGTGTCTGCTATTGCCGCTTACTTGCTCGTGAACGGCGTGCATATCGGTTATGGACTGCTCTCCGCCTGGGTATTCTTCCTCGCCGTGCTCGGTGTGACGATGGCCATCCCCATGAAGCGGCAGATGATCAATATTGAACGCCTGAAGTTCCCCTCCGGAATCGCGGCGGCTGAAACGCTCAAGAGTCTGCATGGTGTCCGCGATAAGAAAGACGAAGGCAAGGAACACGATGGCGGAGATGAATCGTCATCGGCGAAAGCGCTCTTCGTGTGGGGGGGAATCGGTATCGCCATCGCCGCTGTGCGCGACTGGTTTGGTTGGATACCGGCTCTCTGGAATACCTTTGGTTCCCGCGCTGCAATGTACACGGTTCAGTTCGATGCCAGTATGATCCTTGTTGCCGCGGGAGCCTTGATGGGCTTCAAGGTTAGTCTCAGCCTGCTGATCGGTGGTATTCTCAATTGGGGCATTTTAGCGCCAATAATGATGGATAAGGAAGTCATCGGCCATCCCATTCCTTACGTTCGCTCTGCGGAGAATCTCAGCTTTCCGCTCTCTGTTCCCGCCGGTCATTCCCTGCGCTTCCAGATAATCGTCGCTAATGAGGATTTTCTTTTCGAAGACGGCTCGGATACAACCAATCTCGAATATGTCTGGTCGGCTCCGGTGACCTATTCGAACATGCAGGAATTGGTCGCATCTTTGAACAGCCCGTATCTGCCCACAGGAGAATCCAATCCGCTCTACGGCAAACTCTACGCCGCCAAACCCGTCGACGCCTATCTTGCCAATCGTTTGGAAATGCGCATCGACAGCTCGATTCACCGCGCGCAGTACTATGAATCCGAGCTTGTGCTGGTGGATGACTATATGGAGATCAAAGCGGCGGGAGTCGCTTCTCAATTACTGTCCATTCATAAAAGTGAGGCGAACGAACTCCAGCTAAAGCCGAAGTTCCCGCTCGAGATTCCCGGTGGTTTCTCCCTGCCGATCTCGCTCTCCGAGGGCAGTAATTCCAATATATTTATGTATACTTGGCCGGATACGATCGAATACTCGAATGCCGCCGCATTACTTGCCGACCTTAAGTCGCCTCGGATGAAAAATGGTGATCCGAACCTTTTAGCCGGCGCGTTCGAGCTGAAAGCGCAGGATGAGGCACTATCTATTGTTGCGCCCTCGACAAGCAGCATGTTCGCCTTCGAACAAGGAGTGAGCAATAATCAGCAGCCCGGCGGTTATCGCAATATCGTCTCTTGGAGTCTGTGGGCTGGCGCGGCTTGTATGGTCACGAGCGGTCTGTTGACGTTTGCTTTCGAATGGCGTACGGCGCTTCGAGCGTTCTCCGGTCTGAAAACTATTTTCTCGCGCAAAGAAAAAGGCATTGAGGAGGATCCTCTGGAGCGCATCGAAGTTCCGGGCTCTTGGTTTGCCGGCGGTATGATTATCGGCACCATCGGTATCGTCTGGCTGGCCGCGCTCTATTTTGAAATTCCGGTTTGGATGGGAATTCTCGCAGTGATTCTCTCGTTCTTCCTTGCGCTTGTTGCGTGTCGTGCCTGCGGTGAAACCGATACGACTCCGGTCGGCGCGATGGGCAAGATCACTCAGTTGACTTACGGTGCGATCGCTCCCAAGCAGATGAACACGAACCTGATGGCCGCTTGTATCACTGCGGGTGTTGCCGACTCGGCATCCGATTTGCTGACCGACCTGAAGAGTGGCTATGTATTGGGAGCCAATGCCCGCAAGCAGTTCCTCGCTCAATTCGCGGGAATTTTCATCGGCACCGCCGTTACGGTTCCCGCGTTCTTCCTGGTCGTGCCTGATGTTTCGATTTTAGGTTCGACCAAGTTCCCGGCGCCCGCCGCGCAGGTGTGGGCATCGGTCGCGAGACTATTGTCGAATGGATTTGAATCGCTGCATCCTACCGCCCGTGCCGCCTTAATCATTGGCGGTATCGTCGGTTTACTGATTCCCATGTTCTCGCGCATGTTCCCCAAGTGGAGCAAATACGTACCTTCAGCGATGGGACTCGGTCTCGCTTTTGTTTTGCCTTTCTACAATGCTTTGTCGATGTTCATCGGCGGCTTGATTGCGCTGTTCTATATTAAAGCCCGTCCGAAGGGCGGCGAACAGTACACCGTCGCCTCCGCATCCGGTATTATCGCCGGCGAAAGCCTGATGGGAATCTTTATTACGCTGCTCTTCGCGCTTGGGTTTATTGCATAGCGTTCTGCGCACAACAGATTTACCAAGCAACACGCGCCTGCGTGCTGCTTCACTTCGAAGAAGGCGGTTAACACAATGACACACTTCGCAGCGTACGATAAATTGGCTAAGGAGATGAAAGAACTCGGCGAAGTTCCGCACGGAACGCTCCCGACTCGGCATCAGATTCGCTATTTCGCGAATTCGACATTGGCGCTGATGTTTCCTCATTTTCGTGAGGAGAGTACTCTCCATTCGTCATCCTTGCCACTGAATTTGGCTGGTATTGAGATCCAGCTCGGCGAGATTCTGACCTTCATGGAATCCCGTATGAATTGTTCGTGCGGGGATATCATCGAAGCCTTCATGCCCACGCTTCCTGAAATCTTTCGCAAGATGGTTGGCGATGCCAAAGCGATTTTCTCCGGCGACCCGGCGGCAAAGAACCTCGAAGAAGTTGTTGTTGCTTATCCCAGCTTCTATGCCACGGCGATTTACCGTATCGCGCATCGCTTCGAAG
>JAHIZR010000442.1 GCA_018814465.1 bacterium
CAAGCTTCCAGTGATTCAGAATCTAAGGAAATCGCCCGGTCATATTCCTGCAGCGCATCGTCATATCGCTTGTCTTTGTAAAGAGCGTGCCCCTTGTTAAGGCAATCCTCGAGTTCGCCGGCCCAAACCGAAGAGATGAATATCAAAACTACCAGTAGATAGCGCGACATGTTGGCCCTCGGTTAGTGATTCGTAGTTGGGTCCGGCACCGGATCATACCCGCCCTTCGTCCACGGACCGCACTTAACTAAGCGCTTTAATCCCATTGCTATTCCTTTGACAATGCCATGAATCACAATAGCTTCGCGCATATAATTCGAACAGGATGGCTCGAAGCGACAACGGCCACCGAGGTGGGGGGCGAGCACCACATCATAGGCGTCGATCAGCCTTAATAACAGCCAAGAAACCGGACGTTTATAGCCCGGCGAGAGTTTCGGTAAGCCGTGATTCAAAGTCTGACCAGTCTTCCACGGGCTTGCGAAGCAGTAACAGATAGTCGCAATTGTCCGGGAAATTATCTTTATTTAAGCGATAGTATTCTTTGAGTTTGCGCTTGTAACGGTTGCGAGCTACAGCTGTCCCGACCCGGCGCGAAACCGAGACGGCGATCCGCCGACCTTGGGGACATGGCAAAAAAAAAGGACCACCTCGGGTAGCGCCCGCCGACGGCCTTCTTTTCTGACACGCTCCATGTCCGAGCGACCACTCAGCCGCTCAGCCCGTGGAAACTTAGTGTCGCTCATCCGAGACAGTGAGCTTCTTGCGGCCCTTCGCCCGGCGACGCTTCAAGACTGCGCGTCCGTTGGCCGTAGCCATGCGGGAGCGGAAGCCGTGCTTGTTGGCGCGCTTGCGGCGAGAGGGTTGATAGGTGCGCTTCATCGATTCCTCGTTAATCTATGTTTTCGTTCAAATATCAGATATAGCTAAACCCCGCGCATAGCGCAGGTGAACTGTAAATATAAGGATAACAGGCAAGAGCCGCAACTCGAAAGTTGTCAGATTCGCTGCTTGCTCGCTCTGACGCCTGCAAGATAAGCTTTGGGAATACTATGTTTACGCTGCGGGTCCGGTGTATGTGCAACAATATGAGAGGAGACGAGTTCCATCAGAGTGAGATCAGGGGTGTGATTGCGCAAGCTGGCGGCCGTAAATTGTGATGCTTTTCCCACCCCGGAGGGTGGAGGTTAGTACTCGCTTTTTCTCTTGAAATCGGTTGAATCCGGAGATTCAACGCAGCAATACTATTCATTCACCCGCCGGATTGTTTTGCAGTGGGCAGAATGTTCGACCTTTAACGCAGAATAAGGATTTAAGTCGGACAATTATTTTGTAACATTTGCTATGGAGTTTTTTGACTAATTTTGTGGACTTTTGGCCTGCCTCTCGTGAACGGACGGCGCGACGGCGCAGAGCTATGAATAACAACTCTGTAACCATTGCAAGTATGAGATAAATGAGGACTTAATGAGGTTGACTTTCGGGGAAGATGTGTTATATTAGTGAGCCTTGTTTTGGAGGAATTCAGGTTATCCACAGCAGTTTCCGCCAAGCTCCTTTAAAAACACGGCATATAACATTATCACATGTGAACATGCTGTTCGCGCCCCTTGTTGTGAAGAGTGATCTACTTAGAGAAACAAGTTCGCAGCAAAGCTCACGGGGGTCTTAAGCGTCTTTCGGTTTAGTCCACGTCACCGAATCACCCGAAACCAAAATTCCTTAATGTCAGATACTGAAGTTTCTCCCGCCCTCGACCTCTGGTCCCGTGCTTTGGCGGCCATTCAGCCTCGTCTCTCCGAATCCAGCTACTCCTCCTGGATAGAATCCCTCATACCTGATAAATTCGACGCACAAACGCTTTGGGTCATTGCACCTTCCAAGTTCCATCGGGAATTTGTTGAGGAGCAGTTCGAGGAGAGCATTGAAGACGTGCTCCTGCAAGTGAGCGGAGAGAGAATACGACTTCGGATTCGCGAAGTCAAGAGGAAGGATCCTCCGCCGCCATTGCCGCAAGAGGAATTGCCGAATATGCCGGAGCCGCTCGCGGAAGCGGTTGCGGCCCGTCCAGAACCTGACTATCGCGCTGTCAATACCAATGTTAACAAGCATTACCGGTTCGATAATTTCGTCGAAGGCGACTCCAATTCCTTTGCCCGAGCAGCCTGCTTAGCGGTTTCCAATATGAATCAGGTTACCCTCTGGAACCCCTTGTTAATTTATGGAGGTACGGGATTAGGGAAGACCCATTTATTGCAGGCGA
This sequence comes from bacterium, assembly GCA_018814465.1. Taxonomy (GTDB): domain Bacteria; phylum Electryoneota; class RPQS01; order RPQS01; family RPQS01; genus JAHIZR01. Next base: position 2,264 of record JAHIZR010000442.1, read on the forward strand.
TCGGAAATCAGATTTTATCTCAACATCGCGCTTCCGGCGTAAA
>JAHIZR010000443.1 GCA_018814465.1 bacterium
ACGAATACTGGTATAAAGTCAAGGCGATTTACTCCAGCCCGACCGGAGAAAGCGATTTTTCCAATGCCGACGGCGCAATGCCGCTGGCGCCGGTGAATAATCCTCCGGAAATCTCGCATGATCCGATGCACGATATTGAAACAGGAAGCGGTACGATGACCGCAATCAGTTCCGATCCGGACGCGGGCGGTTCCATCCTTGACGTGAAGCTGTTCTACCGTCTTGTCGGCGGCGGCGATTTCGACTCTTTGACATTCGGCACAACCGGATATGCTGATGAGTTCGCGGGAGACCTGTCCGGTTTTGCGGCCGGTTCTTACGAATATTATCTGCGGACACGCGACAACTCCGGGCAAGCGGTCTATCTGCCCGCAACCGCCCCCGCGGAACTCTACGGATTTGATGTGGGCGAATTCTGCGGGGACGCGCTCGGTTATGACGACGGCAGCGCCGAATATTTCAACTATGCGATCGGCGATCAGGCGGAGAATATGAAGTGGGCCGTGAAGTTCACCCCGACCGATTTCCCATTCGTACTCTGCGGCGTGTCGTTTGCCGCGGCGCGGACCGTTCCGACTACGGAGCATATGCCGGTGACCGTTGAAATCCTGCTTGATGCCGGAGGAGTGCCGGGAACCTCAGTGTGGGAAGAAGCGAGCGGATCCATCGGCAATGTCATCGGAGGCTTCAGCGAGACTACCTATTTCGCAGATGTCCTGGTGCGGGATGCCGGCAGCGTGCTGATTCTGAACAGCGATTTCTATGTCGCGCTGCGCAATGCGGATCCTACAAAGAACGAAGCATTCGGCCGCGATACCGACACTCCACAAGCGCATATGAGTTATTTTTATGACGATTGCGACGCAGCATGGTACAGCGAGGATGATACCGGATTATCGGATAATGCCTATCCGGGCAATCGGATGATTCGCGTGTATGGCTATTCGCTGCTGCCGCCTGACCTTGTGGTTTCCCGTTCCGGAGATGATATTCGTCTGGACTGGTCGGATACGGGCGCAGCTTCGTATGAAATTTACAGCGCGCTCGATGCTGACGGTCCCTTTACGACACTGGAAGGCACCGAAGCAGGCACGACATTCTTCGACGATAACGCAGTGATTGACGGAGAGATCAAATTCTATCAAGTGATTTCTGTTTCGCATTAATACACACTTTGTTCTTTACTAAAAGAGCCCCCGGGTGAAAATCCGGGGGCTTTTCTCTTTCAACTATTCCAATATGAAGCATAGACAAGATTCTGGACGCCCCGCCAAGCCAGAATTCTCTCTTACATGATAGCAAGCAGCGGCGGGTGTCCAGAATGACAATAAATAGGGAATCCGAAGAGAAGATATGCTCGGAACTTTCTGTAGGCAACAATGGGCGACTATTCATGAATCAGATCCTCAGTTCTGAATTCTTGCGGCGACTATTTGCTTTATTCATTTGAGTAACAGTCTTTTAGAAAGCATCCTATGAACACAATGAGAATTCCATACTTTGGTATATGTATTGCAGTTCTAAGATAGATTAGAGCTAAAACCGCTTGATAGTAGGCGATATTCATCGTACTTTATCATCAGAGAGACCTGTTCAACCGAGCGATTGTATGAAGAAACTGACTCTATTACTCTTCCTGTTATCTACCGTTATCGCGGCGGCTTCCGAAAACAGTACGGAAGAGCAGGCGAAAGACTTGCTGCTCGATTATCTGCAGCGCAACTATACTTATATCAGTCAGAGTCCTCTGAGGACCGGGATTCTCTTTGATCTGGTCGTACCGATTGCAGATTTAGCCGCTTACGATGGCCGCGCGGCGCAGCGCACTGTTACGACGAGACAGTGGCTGCAGATGAGTCATGAGCTGAGACGGTCCGCTTTGGCGGAGTCAAAGATTCCCGAGTATAAGATGCTGCGAGCGCTTGGCAAGACTGAAGCAAGGGAGCGAGTTTATCCAATCGCCGTACTTGATTATGAATACAATCGCTTTCGTGACGGCGCTGATCGCGAAACGGCTGTGATGTTCGAGAACGGAAAGATTACCGCGATCGATGAAGCAAGCATCGAAATTAGAAGAGTGTTCGCGGCGGCGGCGCTGCAGGATTGGACCTATCGGGGGAGTCGAGTTACGTTTCGCATGAACCGGAACGCCTTGTACTTCACGAATCTTCGCGAACCGGTGTCTTCGCTCGAAATTGATTTCGATGACGGATTGGGATTCAGACCGGCTACGGACGTAATGACGGTTCATTACTCACGGACAGGCGATAAGATCATCAGAGTTCGCGCCTCGCGTGGTGACGAGACTGTTGAAAGTTCGTTTCGTTTCGAGGTCAGAAGTCTGGATACGCCCGATCCCCATGAAACCTGGCAGGTGACCGCGACCATTCCGCATGACGGCAATTACAGCAGCGGGGAAGCTTATGTCTATCTTTCGGATTTACATACCTCGATTACGAATCCGATTATTCTCGCGGAAGGAATCGATCTGGACGATTCGCGCAACTGGGATGAACTCTATGATATGCTGAATCAAGAAGGTTTGGTAGAAGATGTGCGAAACATGGGCTTTGATATTGTTGTGCTTAATCACGGCAGCGGAACCGATTATATTCAGGGAAATGCGTATCTCTTAGTCGAGCTGATCAATCAGGTGAATGCGGTGAGCGCGGATAATGCTTCAATCATCCTGGTGGGAGTCAGCATGGGCGGGCAGACGACACGGTACGCGCTAACCTATATGGAAACGAATGATATGCCGCATCATGTCAGTACATGGATCAGTTTCGATTCTCCGCACAAAGGCGCGAATATTCCACTCGGCATACAGTATTGGGTGGATTTTTTCGCGGGGCAATCCAGCGACGCCGGAGAAATGAGAGACGCGCTGAACTCTCCGGCGGCCAAGCAGATGCTGCTTACGCATTTCACCAGTCCGCCGAGCGCGAACCCGGGGCCCGATCCGCTGCGGGCGGATTTTCTGAATGACATGACTTCGATCGGCAGTTTTCCTGAACAAATGAGACGGGTAGCTATCGCCAACGGCAGCGGCACGATGCAGGGACTGGATTTCACACCGGGAGATCAACTGATTCGCTGGGAGTACAGCAGCTTTTTGGTTGATATTACCGGCAACTCGTGGTCGCTGAACGATGTGCAGACCAGCGTGATATTCGACGGCGAGATCAATCAAATCTGGCCGCTGCCGGATGAATCGCGGACGGTGACCGTGAATCCGACCTGGCCCTATGACAACGCGCCCGGCGGGAAATCCAATTCGATGGAAGAAATGGATGCGGTGAATACGGGCGGCTACGGGGATATCATCGCCTTGGTCACACATCATTGCTTTATTCCGACGGTGAGCGCGCTCAATTTAGCGGTGGTCGATCCGTTCTATAATATTCAGGCAAATCCGAATATTTATTCACTGACGCCGTTCGATTCGATTTATTATCCGACTTGGAATCAATCGCACTCGAAAATCGTACCAGAGAACTACATCTGGTTTACAGGGGAGTTGCTCCTATCGATGCCGGAACCGGTACTTGAGGCTATTCCCGCAAGTATGGCGTTCGGCCAAGTTCATGTTGACAGCGCTGCCGAGCTTACCGTGACACTGGCGAATGAAGGGACGTGGGATATCTCGGTAACTGAGATCGAGTTCGGCGAAGCGACGGCTTTTAGTTTGAGTTCAGCTCCCGCTCTGCCGTGGACAATACCGTATTCCGATTCACGCGAGCTGACGATTCGATTCAATCCTATAAACGCGCTTGCTTATGCCGATACGCTAAGGATCTGGCAAAATGATGTTTTAACCGCCGCTGTTCCGCTGAGCGGTCAGGGAGTGGCACCGATGATCGCGCTAAGCACGGACAGTCTGGGATTCGGAGAGGTTGAGGTGGGGAATGCGGCTGACTCGATTTTTACGATCAGCAACAGCGGCTTGTGGGAGTTGACAATCAATAGTATGAGTTTCAGCAGCGGAACGGTCTTCGGTTTTCTTCCCGAACCAAGCCTGCCGCTGACGATTCCTCCCTCGTCAAGCGAACAGTTCCCGATTCGGTTTCAGCCTACAAATGCGGTTCAATACAATGATACACTGATGATTGCGCATGATGCGGGCGGGCCGATTGCCGTCGAATTGACCGGACGCGGAGTGCAAGCGGATATAAGTGTCAGTCCAGATACGATTGCCTTCGGAGATATCTGGATCGGAACTATTGAGTTCTCACAATTCTGGATTCATAATACCGGCACGGCGATGTTGATAATCGATACGGTTTTTTCCGACGATCCCGGCTATGCTTCCGGGATGGATGAGTTTACTATAAGTGTGAATGACAGTTTCCCGATCTCTTTCACTTTTACACCGGAACATATGATTGAATATCCCGGAGAGATCGAAATCCGCTCTAATGCAGGGAATGCAAGTGTTGTTCTGCGCGGACATGGTGTTTGGACGGAGCTTGAAGTGGAACCGGAGCGAATCGAGTTCCACGATCTGGCGCCCAACGAAGAGACGCAGGAGACCGTATTACTCATGAGCTCCGGGAATACTTATATCACTGGAATTGATGCGGAGTTGGCGGCTGGCAGTCCATTTGAAATCAG
>JAHIZR010000444.1 GCA_018814465.1 bacterium
CCCGGCGGCGTGTCGGAGCAGATTATCGGGACTTGGCTGAAAACCAAATCCCGCTATGATATCTTAATTGCTACCAAGTGCCGGGGCCGGATGTGGGAAGGTCCGATGGGCGAAGGATTGTCGCGCGCGCATATCATCCGCGCCTGCGAAGATTCACTGCGCCGCCTGAAGACTGATCATATCGATCTCTATCAGTGCCACTGGCCCGACGATGAGACTCCCATCGAGGAAACCGTCGAAGCAATGGGCGAACTCGTCAAGCAAGGCAAGGTGCGCTATCTCGGTGTTTCCAACTTCCCGGCCTGGCTGACCGAGAAAGCAAATGCCTACGCGCTGCGTATCGGCACGACGCCGTTCATTTCGACGCAGCCCAAATACAATCTGATCTGCCGCCGTAATTTCGAGCTTGAACTCGGTCCTTACTGTCTCGAAGAAAATATCGGCGTCATTCCCTTCTCGCCGCTCGAGGGCGGTTTGCTGACCGGCAAGTATGCTCCCACTGGTGAAGGCCCGGAGAACGCGCGGCACATTCAGAATCAGCGCGCGCCGGAAAAGCTCACTCCGCAGGTTGTCAAGACACTTGAAGTGCTCAAACAGATTGCCGAGCAGCGCGATGAGACCATGACACAGACTGCGCTGGCATGGATTTTATCGAAGGAATGGATTACCAGCCCCATCATCGGCGCAACCTCTGTCGAGCAGCTTGAAGAATCGCTCGAAGCCGCCGGGAAACGTCTTTCGCTCGAAGAAATCGTTCAACTCGACGAAGTCAGCGACGGCTTGCAGGCGTAAGCGCGCACGATGACTTTATGGATTGACGCACTCCTTGTTTTTCTGCTGAATTTACCCTTTGGTTTCTGGCGGGCACGAGTGAAAGAGTTTTCTGGCAATGGGTGCTTGCTGTTCATCTGCCGGTTCCGCTGATTATCGCCCTCCGTTTCTACAGCGGCCTCGGCTTCCGCTTCGCAACCTTTCCGGTTCTGATCGGCGCGTTCTTTCTGGGGCAATTCGCCGGCGGCAAGCTTGAGCTGCTCATGAAGCATCACCCTTGATTGACAAGAATACTAATTATCTAAATACTCATTTGAAAGCAAACCCTTAAATGCTGAAACACGAAATCACAGGGAGCGGTCCTCCCGTCCTGCTGCTGCCCAGTATGCTGGGAACCATCGAAGCCGAATGGAAACCCTTTATTCAACCCATCGCCGATCTCGGCTACAAAGTAATCGCCGTCGACTGGCCCGGTCATGCGCATTCCGACATGACCAAAGCCTTCACCTTTCGGATACTGACAGAAGAAATCGACGCGCTGCTGAAACATCTCGACTGTGATCCGGCGATCATGCTCGGCTACAACATGGGCGGCTATGCGGCGCTGCATTTCGCAACCAAGAATCCCTCGCGCGTCATCGGGATCTGGATGCATGCCACCAAATTCTATTGGTCAGGAGAAGAAGCCGATACCATGGCCGAAAATCTTGATCTGGAATGGCTGCAGGAAAACGATACCGAACACCTTGAAAAACTCACCGAAATTCACGGCGAAAACCTCGAAGAACTGCTCCCGTGGCTGAAAAAAATGGTCCTGAACCTCCCCGATACCGGTCTCACTGGCATGGATCTTGAAGGTGTTACCATACCTGTATTGGTTTCCGTCGGCGACCGCGATGAGCTGATTCCCGTTCAGGAAGCCGTTGACCTGTATCGAGAGCTGCCCAACGGTCAACTCGTGATCTTCCCGGATACCAATCATCCGATTGAATGCCTGCGGGATCATGTTGCAATTCCTTTTGTTAAGGATTTCATCAATCGACTTGGTTAATCAGACTTAATCGTTTTTCGTCAGTGTTCATTGTCTCAAAATGACCCCTTTTGTCGATTAAACTTACCCGCGCCGTTCTCTGTCTATTAGGCAGACAACCAACTAACCTTTACCGGGTGAGGTAAATTATGAAACGATCTCTTTTAGCAACTCTGACCATCCTGCTCGTCTTGTCGGCGATGCCTGTGATGGCTCAACGCTGGGTAGAGCGTCACTCGACAGAATCCGAACGCGATCTTGACCGGGTCAGCTTTGCTGGCAAAATTACCAGTATCGAAGGACAAGTCGCCTACATCGATACCGGCGATGACA
>JAHIZR010000055.1 GCA_018814465.1 bacterium
CCTCGAGCGGCGAGAAGGGAATGACGCCGATATTTTCTTCGAGACAGTAAGGACCGAGTTCAAGCTCGAAATTACGGCGGCAGATCAGATTATATTTCGGCTGCGTCGAAATGAACGGCGTCGTACCGATGCGCAGAGCATAGGCGTTCGCCTTCTCGGTCAGCCACGCCGGGAAGTTGGAAACTCCGAGATAGCGCACCTTGCCTTGCTTGACGAGTTCGCCCATCGCTTCGACGGTCTCTTCGATGGGCGTTTCATCATCCGGCCAATGGCACTGATAGAGATCGATGTGATCGGTTTTCAAGCGGCGCAGCGAATCTTCGCAAGCCCGGACGATGTGCGCGCGCGACAGTCCTTCGCCCATCGGACCTTCCCACATCCGGCCCCGGCACTTGGTAGCAATTAAGATATCATAGCGGGATTTGGTTTTCAGCCAAGTCCCGATAATCTGCTCCGACACGCCGCCGGGATTGCCTTCCACCCAGTTGCTGTAAACATCAGCCGTATCAAAGAGCGTGATTCCGGCATCAAAGGCGCGGTCGAGAATGCGATGCGACTCTTTTTCGTTGGTGCTCCAGCCCATGGTCATCGTGCCGAGGGTCAGCTCGGAAACCTGCAGGCCGGAATCTCCTAAACGTCTGTGTTCCATAAGCTAAACGTGACCTTTTCGGGGTGGATCGGTGACAGGTCTTGGTTCCGGCGTAGGCTCGTTTTTGTATTTGGGGGCCAGCTCTTCATTGATCTTGGCGAATTTGGGATCCTCTTCCGGGTCTTCGATAATGGCCGAAACGGGGCATTCGGGAATACAGGCTCCGCAATCAATACAGAGTTCGGGATCGATCACCGCGAAGACTTTGCCTTCATATTCGGCGGGATAGATACAGTAGACCGGGCAAACCTGCATGCAGGTCGCGTAGCGCTCGCCCAGACATTTTTCGGTAATTACAAAAGTCATCGGCCTCTTAGTCGGCTGGGGGCTGATGGAAGGGATAAAATTAAATAGTTGTTTATTAAACAAAAGCGGTCAGTTCCCTGCCCGCTTTCGCCACACGGTCTTAATATGGTAAATCGAGGGGAGAGATGCAAATAATTCGTTGCTGCTTCAACATGGAATTACAAAAAAAATCTTGAGATTAGTGCTTTTTCATGTCTGGAAACCACAGCCGAACGAGATGTCCAAATAGATGAGATGAGAGGCGCAAATCAGGTTTCTTGGACGCAGTTACTGAGCACGAGACTTTCGGATTATCGCGAATCCTTCATCACATTTCCATATTAATTAATATTATACGACTTACCTCTAATATTGTCTGCTGAGCTTGACTTTTCATAATCATTATATTATCTTAAACATGTCTGCAATACACACATGTTTACAACCATGAGGTCATCATGAATTCTCAGGATCTCGAGAAACTCGAAGAGACAGTCTATAGCGAGTACAATCAGGATGGGGCTGCTGAGTGTTTGATGGGAGGAGGCTTAACTTTGGCTGGATTGGGGATGGCAACCTCAAGCGGTTTCGTTTGGATCATTCCGATTTTAGTCGTGCTGTTCGGGAAAGCTTGGAAAAGGCGAATCACCTTTCCGCGGCTTGGCTATTTTGAATTTAACTCTAAGCGGAGCTCTATGAGACGGCGTGGATTGATGTTTATGCTTATTGCGGTGATTGCAGGACTTGCCTTAGCGGTGTGGGCCTCAGAGGGACATCTCTTCGGTGAGTCGGCGATTTCCGATTCGCAAAGCCGGTTGTATTTCGGCGGGACCTTATCAATAATCATCGCGATGGTGGCAGTTGTCCGAAAGGCGACTGTGTTCTATTTAATTGCAGCCGCGAACTTTGTTTTCATTCTATTCGCATACTGGCTGGATTATTCAGGCGGGTATGCGCTGATCATGACTGGCATACTCTGTTTAGGATTCGGCCTGCCGAAACTTGCGAGGTTTCTTTCAACACATCCGGTCATTCCGCAGAGCTAACGTGACAGCAGATACACAGAACGCAAGCCGTAACCTTGCCGAATTGAATCCATTGATTCACGCCCCGGCGCGTCTGGGAATCATGTCGGCCTTGTTTGTGGTAAAGACGGCTGATTTTGTCTTCCTGGTCAGACAAACCGGATTGACTCGAGGAAATCTTTCGGCGCATCTAAGCAAACTCGAAGCGGCGGGTTA
>JAHIZR010000445.1 GCA_018814465.1 bacterium
CCAGAAATTGCAGAATTGCACTTCCGCATCGGGAGCATCTGAAAAGTCGATCCCCGTGCCATTATTGTAAGCGAAGAGACAGCTATTGATGCTGGTTGAGTTCGACCCTACACGGGCACCACAGGGCGAGTTTTCAACAAAGGTACAATTAACGATCTCACAGATATCAGCTGCACAGTAAATACCGCCGGCAAACCATGAATTGTTTCCGGAAAACTCGCAATCGACCGCTGTCAACCTGCCATCCAGCACACTGACAGCTCCGGCCATAATGCCCGAGTTGCTGCGGAAAACGCAGTTCTCAATTCTTATTTCATCGCTACCATGAAGTGACAGCGAGCCAATTACTCCAAAATCTCCATTGTCATTGTCGATGAAACTGCTATTGATTATCAGAAACGGCTCTTCGGCAGGGACATTCTCAATAATTATAATACCTTCAATATCCGATATGTTCTCAACGAAGCTGCAATTGTCAATGAGGGCAAGTGTGCCGTGACCTCTTAAGCAATCAAGATTGTAGCGGAAGGAGCAGTGCACAAGCTCAAGCACTGCATTGTTGAAGATTGTTCCCGCTCCGGCATATTCGAAGACACAGTATTCGAAACGATACGTATTGCCGTTCTGGAGACCGACTTTATCCCAATAGTCGACATTGCCTGATTCAAAACGCGTGAAGCGGATCGAGTCAGTTGCCGTGCCGATAGCAGTTAAAGCTCCATTAACGGAAAAAGAGTAGAAACCTGTAAAGGTGATTTGCACACCGGGTTCGAGAACGAGTTCATCTCCTTCAGAAACTGCAATGTTGCCGACAACCCAGTATTCTCCGGCGGAGAGGGTACCGGATAAGTTGCCGGAAAGCGAGGTTGCTTCCGAGAACAGCATTACAGAATCGAGTTCAGTGGCAGTCGTGAGGCCGATTTCTTCAGTCGAATAAGTAACGTAACCTGCATGTGAATACTCGACGACATAAATGCCGATAGCGAGGTCCAGAGAGAAAAAACCCGATTCGTCCGTAAAGGCTGAATCGGTTGCCGCCGAGGGAGAAGCCTCGGAAAAAAGAACGCGAATGCCGGAATGATCTGTTTCGCCCTGCAGTGTCGCAGTACCGTCGATGGTAACCGCAAACAGCGGAATCGTGGTGCAAAGCAATCCAACTAATGCAAGCCGAAGTTGTCCAGACATGATATCCTCCTGTATTGAATGGTATTCATCAGACACATCATGACTAAAAAGGTTTAATCTGATATTCTGATGAATACCCCGTTTTGTAATATTTAACTACGATCTGTGAAAGAGTCAAGATATGGCAGGAAAGAAATATATTTATACAGAAACTTAAGTAACTGAATTATATGGACAAACAAAAAGGCGACCCCCGAAACGAGGAATCGCCTCTTAATTGCAAGGAGCTAACTGCTAACGAATCAATACAATACGATGCATGGCTTGCTGGCTGGGAGTATTCAGATGCACCCAGTAGGAGCCGGAAGGCAGAGCAACTCCGGCGGTACTTTTGGCGTTCCAGTAAGCCGTGTAGACTCCGGCTGACATCGTGGTATTGACCAGTTCGGCAACCGTGCGTCCCAGAATGTCATAGACGGAGACATTGACCGGGCCGGCCTGCTCGACGATGAAACGGATATTCGTTGAGGGATTGAACGGGTTCGGATAGTTAGACAGCAGCTTCGGCGAGTCGGGCATCAGCACCGGCCTGATCGTGACCGCATCCTGCGTTTCAATGAGCTGCAGCCGATAGGTAATCGCATCCTCGGGAGCTGTCGTATCATAGACCGCAACATCGAAGACATAGTCACCGTTCAGATCCGCAAGCTCCGGGAACCCCTGATCGCCGGTGATCTGCCAGGTGACGGAGAACTTCGCTAAGGTATCAACTTCACCGGAGGCATAATGGCCATAGTGAATTTGCGGTCCGTGCGTGCTCGCATAGCAATTCAACTGATGGCAGATGCCGTATTGCCTGCGTTCCTGCTCAGCAGTCGGCGAAACAGGAGTCAAGGTGATAGCCAGCGTGATTTCCGAGTCGACAAGATTCGTGATGACAGCGTGGAAATCGTAGGGAATGAGCCAGTGCGAGGAATCCTGCGTGACAGGGACGTAGTCTATCGTTTCCTCGGTCATGATAAAGGAGAAGGTCGGATCGTCCAATGTTGCGGTGCCGCGAGGAGCGGTCCACCCAACAACTGTTAATACCAAAGACAGCAGGGTAATACACAAGACAGTTTTCAGAGTGCTCATTCGCTTTTCTCCATACTTCGATGCGGTCGGTCTATAGGTGAATATTTCGTGAGTTATCCCGCCAGTTGCAGGTAATCATTGGATTAAGTAATAATAGTCTCAATTGAGCAGAGATACAAGCTCTTAGCCATCCGACTTCATGCCGCCGAATGTTTGCATGTTATTATATAACAAGCACATTCAGCTTTTTAATAATGGGTTCAGCCGAGGGAGGCTTTGAGTGTTTTCTCGGCAGTTCGAGAAAAGTTTCGAGTTAGAGTTGCTGAATAATCTCGTGCAATGATTCACGGAGGACAGTCCGTTGTTCCGAGATCGCTTTGCGGACATGCTGTACCAGAGCATCCAGCTTCTCATCGGAAAGTTCGATCCCATCCTGTTCTAAGATCGCCTTCAAACCGTTGCGACCGAGGAACTTTCCGAAAATGATGCGGTCTTCAAGGGCGGCTTCGGAACCGAGAATTTCCGGGTCGAAGGGTTCAAAGGTCAGCGGATCACGGAGCATGGCTTGCTGATGCATTCCGGCGGCATGCAGGAAGGCATGCCGGCCGACAAGCGCTTTATTGGGCTGCACTCCGACATTTGAATATTCTGTGACGATCAATGATGTCGCCAGAATTTCGCGGGTGTGGATGTGACAGCGCCGCTGAAAGACACGTTTATGATAGCGGAGCAGGACGGCGATTTCTTCGAGGGCGGCGTTCCCGGCGCGTTCGCCAAGGCCGTTGATCGTGCCTTCAACCTGCGTGGCTCCGGCCAGCAATCCGGATAGTGAATTTGCCGTCGCCAGGCCGAAATCATTATGGCAATGAACTCCGACTTGAATCTTGGGATAGCTGCTGCGCAGATCGGTGACTAAGCGCTCGATTTGCCGTTGAAAGCGGTGCGGAATCGCCACGCCGACGGTATCGGCCACGACGACCGTATTGGCTCCGGCGGCGGCGGCGATGGAATGCGCGCGCAGCACTTGTTTGTAGTCCGTGCGGGTGGCGTCGGTGGCGATAAATTCGATATCATCGCAAAGCGTTTTGGCATGCCATACGACTTTATCAATCCATTCTTCGGCGGTCTCACGGTCGATTTCCAGCGAATGCTTCAAATGACGGTTGGAAATTGGAAGCACAATTGTGATGCGCGGCTTTTTTGCTTTTCCCAGCGCCTTGGCGGCCAGCTCGACATCGTCAATGCGGCAGCGGGCCAAGGCGGCAATGCGAGCCTCCCGAATGACAGCGGCGACTTTTTGGACGGATTCCATTTCAGCTTCGGACGCGGCGGGGAAGCCGACTTCGATGATATCAATCCCGAGTTTCTGAAGCTGGTAGGCCAGAATCAGTTTCTGGTCGGGCGTGAAATGCACGTAGGGAGTTTGCTCGCCGTCGCGCAGGGTGGTATCGTAAAAGAGGACTTGTTCTGACATGACGAAGCTTAATCGTAAGTTCCAAAGCAACTAATATAGCTTTCGTGCGCGTGGAAAGCAAGCTAAATACAGTCTAAAACAAGAGATTCGGGGAGTCCATTGTAACTGTGCGGAGAATTTGCTAAACTTATGTTTAGCAGCCCCGCGAATCCTCTAACCAACCTTACCTTGAAGGCAAATCCCATTCTGCGAGCACGAGTCGGCAATCTGAAGGTTTCGGACCCCTGGCTATTGTTAGACACGGCTCCGCATGTAATATACTGGCAATCGCGGAATTCCGACGAACTTTGGTGTGGTGTGGGGGAAAGTTATAGCGATCCACTCCTGTCTACCGCCCTGCGTGTGCAGGAGTCCATCGAGGGCGTCGAGGATCTGCCGTTTAAGCCTCGTTGTTTTGGCATGACGCGCTTCCATCCTTACGGTCCGACGGCTTCGGACTGGGAAGGCTTTCCCCTGCGCGGCTTCTGGATTCCTCGTTTGCAGATACGCTATCGCGGTACGGAAAGAGATGTAATTATTATCGAGGACAAGCACCATATCTCCGATCCGGAAATAGACTTTCTTCCAATACCTGATCCGATGTTTGAAAAAACGTCACCCAATTCACTTGTTGAGGAACGTTCAAACCTGTCGCGGGATGACTGGCGAACGGCGGTACGGACGATACAATCCCGCATCGAATCGGGGGTCTTGGAAAAGACGGTGCTGGCCAGACAGCTTGAATTGACGGCGGAAAAGCGTATCTCTGCCGCAGCGGTAATGCAAAGGCTTGCGCAATCGTCACCGGAGTCGTATCTTTTCGCTTACAGGCATCCCCGGTCGGGAATCTTTTTCGGAGCGTCGCCGGAGCGCCTTTTTCATCTGAAAGATCAAACGGTATCCGTGGACAGCTTAGCCGGAACCCGACCGCGAAATACAGGTGCGCAGACGGATCAGGAACTCGCTCACGAATTAGTATTATCGGATAAGGACAAAAAAGAACAGCGTTTCGTAACGGATTATGTGCTGGAGAAGCTGACGCCGTTATGTTCGGATCTGAAAGTCAGTGATCTGCAGGTGAAAAATCTCGCGACCGTTCAGCATCTGTATAACAGCATCACAGGGACCCTGCTCTCCCCTACCGATCATTCGGCCGCGGCAGAAGCAATTCTGGAGCGGCTGCATCCGACTCCGGCAATCTGTGGTGTTCCAACCGAAGCCGCCCGTGAACTGATCGAGGAGTTGGAACCGAATCCGCGCGGACTGTATGCGGGAGCGCTCGGGATGGCCGACAATCGTTCGGCCGAGTTCGCGGTTGCTATTCGCTCCGGATTGTTGAGAGATAATCGAGCAATCTTGTTTGCGGGAGCCGGGATTGTCGCGGCGTCCGTAGCCGATGAAGAATTTACCGAATGCGACTGGAAGTTTGCCGCGCTGCGGCAGGCTCTATTCTCTGAAGCATGAAAATCGCCAATCATAACTATTTTCGAGCCGCCGTGCTGTTGGAGACGCTCGCGCAGCAGGGCGTGAAACGGGTGGTCATCTCGCCGGGATCGCGCTCGACGCCGCTGGCGCGCACGGCGGATCTCTCCGGGCGTTTTCAGTGCGACGTGATTCTGGATGAGCGGTCGGCAGGCTATTTTGCTTTGGGGTGCGCGAAAGCAGAGCAGCGTCCGGTGATTTTGATCTGCACTTCCGGCACG
>JAHIZR010000446.1 GCA_018814465.1 bacterium
GACATCGACGGTGCTCTTCAGCATGGGAGCGGCAATCATAAAGACAATCAGAAGCACGAGCACCACATCAACGAGCGCGGTGATGTTGATATCGGGGATCGGTCTATAATCCTTTTTCAGGTGCTTCTTGTTGCGCATGATCTGTCTCCTAAACCGAGGCTTCGGTTCGCACCGGGGCGCGGCGGTTCTGCGCCATCAAGTAGCGGTCAAAGGAGAAGGACAAGTCTTCGCCGAAGGCTTCGGTTCGTTCGCCTTCTTTACGAATCCAGTTAGCGAAGAAGTTATAAGCGACCAGCGCCGGAATAGCGGTGAAGAGTCCAAGCGCGGTGGCGACGAGCGCCTCAGCAATACCGGGAGCGACCACGGCGATATTGGCGCTACCCCAAATGCCGATTCGATGAAAAGCGGAAATAATTCCAACGACGGTGCCCAGCAGTCCGAGAAATGGCCCGGCGGAACTGCAAGTCGCGAGAAAAGGCAGAAAGCGTTCGGCTTTTGCCAGGTGATAGGCGGCGGCTCTGGAGTATTCGTGCTCGATCAGCTCGCCATCGAGATCATCCCGACCGCCGCGTTCGATCAATTCCCGATGGACATAGAGATAGGCCCGAGCGGCGAAGGCTTGCGAACAGCGGCGGGTTTCAGCGAACAGGGTTCTCGGTTCGAAATCGCGCCATTTGTAGTTACCCAGCCCGTCACTCGCCTTACGGATTCTCGTAATCATCAGAAACTTGTCGATGATGATGGTCCAACTCAAGAGAGACATGACCACCAGCAGCAGCAGGATGAACTTTGCGAAGGGAGAGGCAACGGCGACAAGCTCCCAAAAACTACCCGTTCCAGCTCCCATATTATATATTCCTGTAATTCATAGTTTTAGAAGCAATTTCAAATATACGGAGTTTACACTCTCCATAACTTATCAATATATGAGATGACCTGCGAAATGTCAAGTTAAATCCGTTTATTTCGAGGGATTTGCGTGATTAATACGAGTCCGCTGAGAGAGCGTGACCGGACTGCATGGCTCACCGAAAGAGAGCACGGCGGCAATCGGTGTCAGTTTGGCGACGGTCATCATGTAGACCCAGAGGGGGACTTCCTGTTTATGCAGCCAGGGGATGAGGACAGCCGCATCTCGATAAGGTTCTAAATCGAAAGTGTTTAGCTTAGTTCGGAATTCGGATTCACGGACTATTCCATTGCCGACGATTTCATCTAAAGGAAACTTTATCAGGGACATAGATATCTATTAATAACTATTCAGATGCATTGGGATCGCGAATCAGATTCAGTTCATATTCACGCTCTGCGATTCTGCGAATAAGAATTTCTTCGCCCGGTTGAAGCTTTTTCTCAGTCGTCCATTTCATCCAGCCGTCGAACTGCGAGCGATTGCGAAGCGCCATTTTCTTGCGGTCGATGTCGGATTCGATGTCAAAACCCAGATCAGTCTTGAGGTAAATGGGAATTCCCCGGCCACCCGCTTCTGAGGGAGATACCGCATCCATTGGAAAAAGTTCCAAGTAATCGAACAAATTCAACTGTCGTTCGAGGAACCAGAGGTTTTCTTTGGTGATGGGGATGCGGATTTCGGTATTTGACATGATACGAGAGAATTAACGAAAGGCGGACTCTCGACTCGGAGGGCCCGCCCAGCAGTTTAATTGGACAAAGGATTATATGGACTACGCCGAGAAGGACTGTCCGCAGCCGCAGCTCTTCTGGGCATTCGGATTGTTGAAGACGAATCCGGTGCCGTGCAGGCCGTCGGTGAAGTCGATCTCGGTGCCGTTCAGGTAGAGATAGCTCTTCATATCGCAGACCAGTTTGACGCCGTCCTGTTCGAAGACTTCATCGGTGTCTGAGACATTATTGTCAAAGCCGAGCACATAGTTCAAGCCGCTGCAGCCGCCGCCGCGCACGCCCATGCGGAGGCTCCAGTCCGACTTGTTTTCCTTGTCCATGATTTCTTTGACTTTCGAGTGTGCCGCAGCAGTTAAGGTAATCATATGTTACCGCTCCTTAAGATAGCTTCCTGGGTTTCGGCGCGGTAGGAACTGCGCACCAATGGACCTGCTTCCACATGCTTGAGTCCCAGCTCCTTGCCGATATTTGAGTAATACTTAAATATATCCGGGTGAATGTATTCGATCACAGGCAGGTGTCTTGGAGTAGGCTGCATGTACTGACCGATGGTCAGCAGATCGCAGCCGACTTCAACAAGATCCCGCATCACTTCGATGACTTCTTCCTGTGTTTCCCCTAATCCGACCATAATGCCCGACTTGACGACCATGCCGTGTTGTTTGGCTTGTCCGAGCGTATCAAGACTGCGGTAATACTTGGCTTGCGGGCGCACCTGCGGATGCAGCCTGTTTACCGTCTCCATGTTGTGGGCGTAGACGTTGGGCTTTTCGTCGCAGATGAGTTTCACGGATTCCGGCATGCCCTTGAAATCAGGAACGAGCACTTCGAGTCGCGTGCTCGGTGAAATTTCGCGGCAGGCACGCATGACCTCGGCGAAATGTCCCGCTCCGGCGTCCGGCAACTCGTCACGATCAACCGAAGTAATGACGATGTATTTCAGACCGAACTCTTTTAAGGCTTCGCCGACGCGACGTGGCTCATCGGGATCCAGCGGTTGCGGGCGTCCGGTCTTCACATTGCAGAAGCCGCAGCTTCTGGTGCAGGTATCGCCCATAATCATGATCGTGGCGGTGCCGCGCGACCAGCATTCGCCCATATTCGGGCAGGCTGCTTCTTCACAGACAGTGAAGAGTTTCGAGCCCTGCACGAGCTGGCGCGTCTCATGAAACTGCTTATTATGCCCGAGCGGCGTTTTCAGCCAGTCGGGCTTACGCAGACGAGGTGCGGCTTTTTCGATGATGGGGAGTTCGTTGTCTATGTTCATTTCAGCAGCAGTATTTTTTTCTGGGAAACGAAACTCCCGGCAGTCAGCCGCGCGACATAAACTCCGCTGGCGAATGGTTCGCCGTCAAAGGTTATCGTGTGCGAACCGGAAGTATGGACACCCGCGGCCAATCGTTCCACCTCGCGGCCAAGAATATCATGAATCGAGAGGTTGACATCCATCGTTGACGGCAGGATGAAAGTAATGCTTGTCGCCGCGTTAAATGGATTCGGATAGTTTTGCAGCAGCCGCGGCGAATCGGGTATCGTCGTTCTGTCCGGAGTTTCTTCTGCAGGTGCGACACGCGGCAGAAAAACTCGTCTCGCGGCGTATTTAACCGAATCTTCACCGACCATCAATATCGTATACCAATATTGCCAGATAGGACGAGGTTCAGGATCGACAAAAACATAGGAATCACCGCTTCCACTATTAGTTGCCGGGAGAGTGGCGACATATCGAGGCCAGTCTCCTCCGATGGCATGTGTGATCCAGATTTCAAACGCTGCGAGGTTTATTTCCCACGAAGTCGTCCAGCTAAGCTGCACGGTGCTGTCTTCGCGCACGACTTCAAACGTCTCGACTTCGCCCACTGGAGGTTGTTCCAAGAGATGAACGGTCAAGTAGCCGTACTCATGGCCGATTATGCCTCTGTCGATAGAGAACCAATTACCGGACGCAGTCGACTGCCAGAAGGCCGCAGGATTAAAAGAGAAATCCGCTGCCGGTGTCATGCCATCGCAGCCCGATTCAACCACGATAACCGGCGGCCGTGTCGGATCAGGTTCAAGGTCATCGCCCCATATCCAAATCGAACTCTTGCCGCCTCTGCAAGTTCGGACACAGGTTTCGTTCGGGACACCATCATCAAGATCGAAGTCGACGTATCCGGGCTCCGTCTGGCACGGAGGGGGTTCCACCTCAACTCTCCCGCAAATCCAACCGTTAATCGGCAGATTGACGAACTGTATACTCGGTTGCTGCTCAAGCTCCAGTGTGAAGACCGGACTCGTCCACTGAATCTCCTCCTCAGGGCTGACATATACTCGTAGGAACAACTGCAGATTGCCGTCCAGATAATAGAATCCCTCAAACAAAGGACTCATGAATCCGTAGCCGCCGAAATAGAATTCGCGGTAGTTGCTCATGAAGTCTTCAGGGATGCATACGACATCCGGACCACCGCAAGGAGGACGATCATAGTCGTAATCAGGCCCGTCCCTATCAACATCCCAGAATAACACCGCGCGTGAATAGTCCGGCAGAGGTTCACTCCCCTCACAAGTACTCCACAAGGGTCCGTCGGAAAGGAAGATCGCCTGACAGTTCTGAGCAAAAGACGAGCTTGCGAATACAAACAAGAAGCCTATTGCAGTCCCGCGAACAAATCCCCAGTTCATGATTCTCTCCCTGAATGAATGACAGTTTATATCAAGACAGCCGTAAGATGATAACCAAGAAAGCTGATCTTTCTATTATCTATTCATAACTGGCGACACCCGATAGAATCTTTTGCTGTCGTCGTGGATCGCGTTTTCATCGATGAAGAAGGTATCAACTGTCATTCCCGCGAAGGTGTGGAAAGGACCGTCAGGGGAATAGCTGTAGTGAATGAAGTACGCATCCGCGTCGGCGCGAGTCCAATTCAATCGCGCATCGCTGCCGAGCTGCGCAACGACGAGCTTGATGTTGTCATCCCGGAACCACGCGACATAGCAGTCGCCGTCGTCGTTTCGAGCATCGGTCCAGCCCGCGTAGAAGCCACCATCCTTGAAGGTTAGTCCGCAATAGTCACCAAGAAAATTGATATCCGAAGGGTCGGACAACTCGCTTGCGATCGGCATATTATCAATCCATGTGATTCCGCCATCAGAGGAAATCGAACCCCAAGGCCGATACAAGCAGTCTGCCGGATCTTCCCGTCTATCAAGCCATGAACAGCCCAGTTCTCCTGTTGCGGGATGCACCGCAATCCAAGGCCACCATTGCCACGAGGCGGTAGCATCATCATTAACTCGCGCTGGAGTTGTCCAGGTTGTGCCGCCATCTTCAGACCGGCAAAGCAGAATATCCGCATCCGTGCCATTCCAGTTCGTCCAGCAGACATAGATCCAGCCCCTGCGCGGTCCCTCTGAGATATCGCAGGCGACTACCGGATAGCTGGGTGTGCGGAAACCGCCGCAAGGATTATCTTCGTTTCTGATATCGCTGTATGATGCAACGGCGATATCAGTTCCCCAGGTTGTTCCTCCGTCGAAGGATCGGTCGAAACGAATAGTCTGGGAAGCAAGTATCTGTTCGAACCATACGGCATAGACCTCGCCGTTCGGTCCGACCGCAGGACATGACATATGGCAGCTATTAGTCGCGGAGATCGGGATCGGCGCAGTGAACGATTGCCCTCCATCCGATGATAAGCTGAAGTGAATCGGCGATCCGGATGGACCGTTGTGCGTCCATGTTATGTAAACGTTTCCCTGATACGGTGAATCGTACGAAATATCAACAGCGGACATCGGCTTGTCTTCGAAAGGGAGCGGATATCCACCGAGATGCTCCACAACCGGGACGGGCTCAGACCAAGTTGTGCCGCTGTCAACCGATGTTTGCACGTAAAGTCCGTTGTAGAGATGTTCAAGCTCCACTCCAAGATAACAGGCATACATACGCCCGGAGTTATCTATGCAGACGGAGGGATCTCCTCCAGCATCAAAAAAACCAGCCGGACCGGTTGTTATCAAGGCATCTTCCCAAGTCGTCCCGCCGTCAAGTGACCGATAGAAGCCGGCCGAAAACTGAATGCCTGTTCGATGATCGTTTGCGCTAACAAGAACGATATCCGTGTTTTGCCGCCAAGCCGCGAGCGAGATTTCATTCTGGGATCTCATCGTTAAATCCTGATTGCATCTTCTGTCGGGACCGGCTTCGTCAAGCGGAATGCGGAATGGCGGCCGGTCGGGCATTTCAAGCAGCGGAAATCCCGTTATGCCATTGGAGTATTTCTCTTCCAGCATTCGCCCCCAGTCAGAAAATTTTTTATCAGCTCCGAGACAATCGAACACAAGGCAAAACACACAGCAGGCGGTGAGAAACCACATAGTAGCTCTCCAATCTGTGTTTCAATTCGGTGCTATTGGTAAACGGTCTATCGTTCTGACTGCCCCATCACAATCCGTGATCAGTAACGAAACGAGTCTATTCGCACTCCAGCTTTTCTTGTTCGGCGGTCCATTCCTTTTCATCGGTGATGATTTCGGCGTCCATTAGGGAGCCGATGGTGTCGCGGACTTTTTCCAGCAGCCAGTGCGGGGTGGAAGCCGATCCCGTTACGCCGACGGTATCATCAGGTTTGAACCACTCCGGTTGAATCTCCTCCTCGGTTACGATCAGATAGGCGCGTTCGTTGACTTTCTGGCAGACTTGAAAGAGGGCTTTGGTGTTGGAGCTTTTTGTGCCGCCGACCATGATGATGACGTCAACCTGCGCGGCGAATTTTTCCAGATCGCGGTCGCGCCCCACGACAAAGCGGCAGAGCGTATTCTCGACCTGCACTTCGACTGAATTCGCATATTCCTTGATCCATTCGACGCGCTCTTCGAACCAGTCACGGGGAACGGTGGTCTGAGCAAGGATGAAAACTCTTTTCATGGGATCGAGCTGCTGAATGTCATCGCGTTCATAGACAACGACCGCTTTGTTGTCGCAATGGCCTTTGATGCCGATGGTTTCCGGGTGATAGGGCTTGCCGATGATAACCACCTGTTCGCCGGCTTGATAGTGTTTGCGGGCGATATCCTGCGAGCGCGTCACCACGGGGCAGGTGCCGTCAATCAGCTCGACGCCCATCTCCTTGGCTTTGCGATAGGTTTCGGGCGGCTCGCCGTGCGCGCGAATCAGCACCTGTTTGGGGCCGCTGTCGCGCGCGATTTCATCGTGATCGGTGGATGACAATCCGCGCTTATGCAGGCGGGCAATTTCGACTTCGTTATGAATAATATCTCCGAGACTGACCAGCGGCTGTCCGGTGTCGTCCATGACCTGTTCGGCCATTTTGACGACGCGGCGCACTCCGCCGCAGAATCCGGCTCGGGGATCGACTAAGACTTTCAAGAAAGAGAACCTCCGCTTAAACGGGATGATGTTGGGGCGCGAGTTTCGGTTTTTTCCAATTGCAGCAGGCTTTCGATGGCCAGCGTGATATGCTCGAGCGATAAGCCGGCAAGCTCCAGCGTTTTAGGACGCGAACCGTGTTCGATAAAACTGTCCGGCAGATGCATGGCGCGGAAAGGCTGCTCATAGCCGTTCTTTTTCATGAACATGGCAACCTGCGATCCCAAACCGCCGTTGCCGCAGCCTTCTTCGATTGTTAGAACCGAGTCATGATGGTCGAGCAATTCCGCGAGCAGGATTTCATCCATCGGCTTCACGAAACGGCAATTCACAAGCGTGATATTAAATTCCTCATCGGCGATCACAGTGCGCGCCGCTTCCACCATCGTTCCGGTCGCCAGCACCAGCACGCGCCGACCCCCCTCTTTCAGTACTTCCCAGCTTCCGACTTTGACGAGGCTGGGTAATTCACGCCAGTCGATCAAATCGGGGGCTTTGTCGCGGGGATAGCGAATCGCGAACGGTCCCTCCTGATAGTGAATGGCGGTGTGCAGTAAATTGCGCAACTCATTGCCGCTGCGGGGCGCGGCGACGACCATCCCCTGAATGGAAGACAGATACGAGAGATCAAGCATGCCGTGATGCGTGGGGCCGTCCTCGCCGACCAAACCGCTGCGATCCAGTGCGAAGACGACGGGCAGATGCTGCAGCGCGGCGTCATGCATGATATGATCATAGGCGCGCTGCAGGAAAGAAGAGTAAATCGCCACGACCGGTTTCAAGCCTTCAGCGGCCAATCCCGAAGCGAACGTAACGGCATGACCTTCAGCGATACCGACATCGAAGAAGCGGTCGGGATAGACTTCACTGAACTCGACGAGTCCCGTGCCTTCTTTCATGGCGGCGGTGATGGCGGTCACACGCTCGTTGTGCGCGGCTTCTTCAATCAGCGCTTGACCGAAAATGTCCATATAGGCTTGCTTCGGCAGTACGAGCGGTTCTTCGGGTTTTTTCGGCTCAACCTTCGCGATTGCCTTGACGGCATGATACTTGACGGCGTCCTCTTCGGCGCATTCGATACCCTTGCCCTTGCGGGTCAGGAAATGAACCAGTACCGGATGCTTATGTCTGGATTTGATTTTTTTCAGAATGTCGATGTTGTGAAGCAAATCATGACCGTCGAAGGGGCCGAAATACTGCAGTCCGAATTCCTCGAAGAGCATGCCGGGAGAGATCAGGTTCTTCAGCGAGCCCTCGATGCGTCCGGCAAACTCGCGCATTTTCTCGGAGCCGATAGGGGATTTACCCATCAGTCTCCACATTTCGTCCTTCAGCTTCGAGAGCTTCGGATTGGTCTCCATCTTCGCGAGGAACTGCGGCACCGCTCCCACGTTGGGCGAGATGGACATCTGATTGTCATTCAGGATAATCGTAATATCGCGTCCGGATTGTCCGACATTGTTCATGGCTTCGAAAGCCAGCCCGCCGGTCATGCCGCCGTCGCCGATGATGGCCACGACGCTGTGGTCTTCTTTTTTCAGATCGCGGGCGACTGCCATCCCCATCGCGGCGCTGATGGAAGTCGACGCGTGTCCCGCGCCGAAGCAGTCGTATTCGCTTTCCGTACGCTTTAGAAAACCGGAGATGCCGCCATAGCGTCGAATGGTATCGAGCTGATCGCGGCGTCCGGTGAGAATTTTATGGATATACCCCTGATGACCGACATCCCACAACAGCTTATCCGTAGGAGTGTTGTAAACATAGTGCAGAGCGACGGTCAGTTCGACTACACCAAGCGATCCGGCGAGATGGCCACCGATAGACGTAATTGTCTCCCAAAGGAACTTGCGCAGGTCAACGCAGAGCTGTGTCAGCTCCTGCTCCTCCAGCTTGCGCAAGTCTTCAGGGTACTCGACTCTCGACAGAATTGGGTAATCGTCAGGGGTAATAGAAATCATGCGTTTTGTACCTCAGGCTCTCTGACACGAGCGGGAGAGCCGGATTTAGGTCTACGTCGCCAGGTGCCGCGCATGGCGAAGAACACCCAGCCTAAGAAGATCGCCTCGGCTCCGAGGTAAGCGTAAGCTTCCCAGGGGATGCCGGGCGTGGAACCCGCTCCGTAGCTGTGGAGCCCGGAGAGGTAGAAGTTAACACCGTAATAAGTCATGATCACAATGGGGAAAGCGGCGACGGATGCCACGGCTAAACCGCGCCACATCAGCCAGCCCGCGCTGCGGCCATGCAGGAAAATAATATAGACGAACCAAGTGATTAAAGCCCAAGTTTCTTTGGGGTCCCAGCCCCAGAAGCGTCCCCAACTGACATTCGCCCAGACCGCGCCGAGCAGGATGCCCAGAATGAGCAGCACGCTGCCGAGCTGCATGATTTTGAGATTCGCCCCGCTCCAACGCTTGGTGGTTTCGTTTGGTTCGCCCTGATTGCGTACTGCGCTGATCAGCACTCCATGCCCGACCATCATCGCTAATGCGAGGCAGGCATAGCTGGCCAGAATGATGATCACGTGATAGGTCAGCCAGTAGCTCTGCAGGGCGGGAACGAGCGGATTGATGCCGCGATCCAGACTGGCATAGGCGGCGATGCCTAAAACGACGGCGCCCATCACACTGCCTGACAAACCAAAGATGCGGTCTTTCTTGACCAGCTCGAAAATCAAGGCGACGATCAGCAGCGACCAGCCGATGGCGAGCAGGGACTCGTACATATTGGACCACGGCGCGCGCCCGCCGATATACCAGCGCATAATCATCCCCGCCGAATACATGACGATGCCGCCGAGCATAGCGGTGATCGCCAGCGGTTTCAGCCTGATCCAGCTTTCTTTCAGACTGAGCAGAAAGAGCGCGAAGGCGACAATGAGCAGGATGCGCGCCCACATAAATGGCTCGAGCGCGTTATAGGCGACTTCCCAGTCCAGGCTGGAGATAACTTCGG
Source organism: bacterium (assembly GCA_018814465.1). Taxonomy (GTDB): domain Bacteria; phylum Electryoneota; class RPQS01; order RPQS01; family RPQS01; genus JAHIZR01. Next base: position 9,974 of record JAHIZR010000446.1, read on the forward strand.
GGTGATTCCGCAGCATCGCCATCTGTGTATTGATGAAAACCGAAGCCGACATGTTGAACATATCGGGACGGTTATCGTGCAGTGAGTGGTACATCCCCGCGAAAGCCAGCGCGAGCGACGCTTCTTCTTCCGAGACCAGAGTCGAGTCGCGATCAAGTTTGAGGAGCAGATCGGGCATGGTTCCCCAAGTTGTCAGCGGATCGCCGTCGGGCGGCGGAACCAGCAGCGGAACATTGTGATTGAACAGCGCATTCAGCATGCCCAGCCGGTTCATCAGATCGCTGGCTTGGGTCTGCGTGAAGGTGAGCTTTTCGCCTGCCTGATCGGCGGTCATGCCTTCCATGACGATA
>JAHIZR010000447.1 GCA_018814465.1 bacterium
CTGTTGGACCAGCACCCTGGATTGTCAATGACTTGTCAATGACTGGATTCTCAGGGTACATGCCTGCATCCACGTGAATCTCATTACCTGGATCAGCCATTGTGACAGCCAGTTGGATAGTACCCCAGTCCGTAAGCTGAGTCATGTTGTGAACCGGACGATCTGCCGTTGCCGTGTAGTTATCAACTACAAAGCCTTCGCCGGATCCGGTGACATAGTTCGCCGCAGTATCGCCGAAGATCCAGTTATAGCCGCGAGCAACATTGGTCCCCAACTCATCAGGCGCACCAGTACCGACACCATTGCCGCCTTCGATATACGAAACAGGCGGAGGCATAATAATCAAATTTGCAGCGTCTTCAAAGGTAATAGGGCCAGAGATCCCGATGAAACTCGCCACCCAACTCGTTCCAGGATCTCCTCCGCTTGTCCCGACCGTTTCATAGACCTTGCATCTTTTCGTCTTCAGAAAATCCCAGTCGGGAACATCCCAACGGCTGCCTGCCCACTCTCCGTCTGACGGTTCGTTGGCGATAACAGCATAGTTGCCGTTACCGTCCGTAACCCAGATATTGATATAGGGGCCGTACTGTGAGCCCGAGCTGGGGATGTCATCTAAACGGTCAATATGCAAACTTGTAATCTGCGATACCGTTGCACCATTGATCAAGTCCGTACCGAGTCCGGCTTTTTGACCGGATGCAAAGGTAAGGAACTCTACCGCATCCGGGACATATTCGCTGTTTCCCCAAATGTAGGGAGGCTCTGTATCCGCACTTTCGCGAATAACGAAGGCATACCATCCGGCATCAACCACCGGCGCCGGGGGAGCAAATGACAAAGCAACCGTGTTTTCACCGCCGATTTCCGGGTAGTGATTGCCTGAGCTGTAAACCCAACCGCCACCAGTATGCTGAGTAGCGCCGAGCCAATAAGCGCCATGATTGATTTCAATCGTATACGCAGCCGCATTGTAGTCGTGGAGTGTCAAGAGAATATAGGCTGTGGCTTGCCAGTCTTCGTCGTCCTCATTGGCGCCATAGCAATAGCTGAAAGCGCCGTTTGGATACTGGCTGTCCTGGAGACGGGTGATCAAGCCGGCGATTTCCGCGGTATGCGTATTGGAGTAGCTGAACGCATCAATCAAACCTGTAAGCCCGAGCGTGTACCAATAGAAGTTGGTGTCAGTGTACGTCGGATCCCAGCCGGCGTCAGCGACGACATCGAAGTATCCGGTGCCACTGAAGGAATCCTGGTAGAGGACTTCCGCGATGTCGTCCGCATCCTGATCATAGGTTCCGCCATATACGTCATACAGCATTTGAGCCACAACCGCCCAGATCCCGATGTCCCACGCAATGATACCGTTCTCGTAACCTTGGCCGGCACGTGCGTCGCGAATATACTCTGCGAGTGCCGTCGCGGTAGTGTAGACTGTGATTCTGTCATCATATTTGGCCTTTGCCGCATCCGCATAGACGGTGGTTGGCGTAACGACGCTGCTGTAAAGATCATTAAAGAGCAGCAGGAACTTCAGGTCGGCACCTGAGCGCGGAGGTGACGGAGGAGTGGCCGCAACGATAAAGTCAGCGGCATCCCGCATGGCTATAAAATACGACATGTCACTGGTTGCAAGGTAGGCGTAGTAAAGCCCCTGCGCAGTCGCTCCATAGATATTTGTGGGACTGGCAGCGGTGGAATGAGCATGCGCCTCTGTGTCCCAATTCAGTCTCCAGTCCCAGCCGCTATCGTCCGGGTCTTCGGGTGTCTCACTCCCGTCAAAACCATTACCGGCATTATCATCGGTAAAATCTGCTTGAAACTGTACGAGATAATCAGCCGCCGCGGCAAGTGCGTCAGCAAGAATAAAGTAACCCGGATCATCAAGATTCCGCCCGACATCCGATGGCATTGCTTCATAAGTCAGTCCTTGATGTGCCGCATCAAGCGGCAAAGCGAGCGGTTTGGCACTGCCTCGCGCGAAAACCGTTCCTGTCAGCATCAAAAGCGACAGGAATCCCACGATTAACCAGTTACTTTGCACGATAAAAACTCTCTGTTTCTCTTTCATTTGATTGCCCTTCCTGAATATGAGTCTGCTTGATTGTTTATTTCACAAGCTGCTACTATGGTTGTGTTCTTTTTGCGTGAATTCTGTAGACACCGGCATTAACTACCATAGAATCGTATGGCCAGAAGTAGTACTTTATAAAGTCATCGTAAAAGAATGTATCCATAGTAATGCCAACGGTATCGATTAATCCATAATTTTCGTATCGATCTTCGAAAACGACGTGATACTCCGGATTAATAATCGTATCACCATCCACATCAAAGCGTACCGAGTTCCAGCGCAGGAAAACCGAATCGGCTATTGACCTTGCGTAGCTGTACTGTGGGATGATAACTAATTCCATCGGTGCGAGCGGAGGAGTTCCTTCCAGATCGATGATAGCAGTATCACCTGAGAATATGATCGCTTCCGGGAGGTCTGCTGTGCCGCTGAAACCTTGTCCGGCGATAAATCCAACCTCGGTTACTGCATCACCGATCATTTCCCGCTTCATGAACTCTAATCCGCAAAGAAGCGTGATACCCGTGAAGTTGGGATGAAAGAAGCCATCGATAGTTATAATATTCTCGGATGTATCATGCGGCAGGATGTGCAAGTCAGGATGCGTTCCGGGCGTGACCGAGACCAGCGCAAACTCGGAGTGGTCATACGAAATCTGCAGATCGAAGTTTCTTGCGTCGGTAAATGTTGCATAAAGGGATACGGTAAAAGGATCGCACGTCAGCCCTCTCTGAAAACCGGGCGAGAGATGCACGTAGCAAGCCGTATCGTCA
>JAHIZR010000448.1 GCA_018814465.1 bacterium
ATGATCCTGAACCATATTCCGGCGCCGGAGTATGTGGAAGGACCGCTGCAGATGCTGATCACGGCGACGGATCACAACGATTATGTCGGGCGCATCGGTGTGGGCCGGATTTTTCGCGGCAGCATCCACGCCAAGGAACGCGTCGTAATGCTGAAGCGTGACGGCAGTTCAGTTGATTCCTTGGTGCGTCAGCTCTTTGTGTTCGATGATTTAGGACGCAGGGAAGTTGATGAGGTTTCCTGCGGCGATATCTGCGCGGTGGTCGGCTTGGAGGGAGTGGAGATCGGCGACACACTGGCCGATCCGGAGCATCCAGAGCCGCTGCCGCTGATCGCGATGGATGAGCCGACAATTACGATGAACTTCATGGCGAATACCAGCCCTTACTACGGACAGGAGGGGAAGTATGTCACGAGCCGCCAATTGCGCGACCGGCTGTACAAAGAAACCGAACGCGATATGGCGCTGAAAGTGGAAGATACGGCCAGCGCGGATACATTCAAGGTTTCCGGGCGCGGGATACTGCATTTATCGATTCTGATGGAGAATATGCGGCGGGAAGGCTATGAGTTCATGGTCGGTCAGCCGCGCGTGATCTATAAAGAGATTAACGGCAAGAAGGCGGAACCGGTGGAGATTTTAACGATTGATGTGCCGAATGAACATGCGGGAACCGTGATCGAATATCTGGGAACGCGGCGCGGGGAGATGGTGAAGATGGAGCAGATCGATCAGCGCACGCATTTGGATTTTCACATTCCCAGCAGAGGATTAATCGGTTTTCGCAGCCGCATGCTGCGCGCGACGTCGGGCGAAATTGTCCTGCATCATCGTTTCCTGCAATATGAGTATTTCAAGGGTTCGATTCCCGACCGGCAGTCCGGCAGTATTGTCTCGATGGCCAATGGCGACTGTGTTGCATTCGCACTCGACGCGCTGCAGGATCGCGGCAAGTTTTTTGTAGCGCCGGGGGAAAAACTTTATATGGGCCAGATCATCGGCGAGCACTGTAAAGACGATGATCTGGTCGTGAACGCGCAGAAGTCGAAGAAACTGACCAATATGCGCGCGTCGGGATCGGATCGCGGGCTGCGTGTTGCGCCTGCGATTCGGCTCAGCCTTGAGGAGGCGCTTGAGTATTTACGGAACGATGAGTACGTTGAATTGACTCCGAAGAGCATCCGCATGCGCAAATCGATCCTTGATGAGAGCCAGCGCAAGCTCGCGGAGAAGAAATTAGAGAAGTTAGGGAGTGTTGAGGGAAGATAATCGAAGAGACAAAACCAAGTTCAACAAGAAAGAGCAGAGGTAAGGACTTCTGCTTTTTGATAGTATACGCTGTTCGAATCCCGCGCAATTGTGAGTAAGAAATGGCTAAGCGATAATGTAGATAAGAGAGCAATGGTTGAAAGGGGAAGTTCAGAAGACAGAATGGATGAAGATGGGAACGTCCCTTTTCTTGAAGGATGGAGGAGTTGAATTCGAGGGGAATTGATGAGATGACCGGCTGAACAATTGTTCAGATGACAAGGAGATCAAATCTTGTAATAACAAGTGGGGACGGATTCAGAGTATCATGTGGATGGAATGCTGAAGCAACGAGAAGACATTCCATAAAGGAATCAGAAACTACTCTTAAACAGGGATTTATATAGGTAAGGGATAGTAATCAGAAGCTTCATTTGTATCTGGAAGTAATAGGAACGTATCGTTTTTGCACAATGATTACAAGTAAGCAACCGAGTAATAGAGAAGTCAGGAACAAAGAAAAAAGCTAAACCTGCCGTCACGAGCTAAAGAGTCGAGTTCAGGGCGAAAGAGGGACAGTAAAACTGAATTTATCTTCGAAAGTACTTGACTTCTGGATAAATATGGATTATAATATAAGTAATGGGTCCGCGCAACTTGGTCGTTAGGAATTGACATCTATTGAGCCTACGGCTGCCTTTTCTGAGTAAAGGACTATGTATTAATGACTTGGTGGGTCGTTAATGCCAGTCTTTTGTTCTGCTTTACTCTGATTTACTTCTATCTCGGTTTATAGCCGTAGGCGTGTGGTATGCCCAACGTACCCAGAACGTCTACGGTTTTTTGTTTTTCTATTTTAATATTTTTTACCAGTTTATAATTTATTAGACTTGCCCTGAAAACAACTGGGCAAGCAGAGCAAATCCGTTGATACGACTGAGTTTTTTCTTCACAAAGAAACCAAGCAAATCAAAGCCTAAATTGTCAATTTCTTACAACCTCACAGCAGGGAGGCAGAAATGTCTATGAAAGTTTCTATTCGTCTATTGACCATCATGCTGACACTGGCAATGGTCACCGTTCTGATTGCCGCACCAAGCAACTGGACGGCAAGTGACAGAGATCTGGGTTTGGTTCGTCAAGTACCGGATCGCGCCTTAACTCAGTCCCTCGATGAGGACTACACGCAATTCCGTTATCTCAAAACCACAGATTACGGAGCAACATGGACTGCTTTCACGCAGGCAGGCGACATCTCGACAATTGAAGAACTGACGGGCACTCCGCCGGACTTCAGCGGTATTCTGACCGCCGGCAATGAAGTCGTCTTTGCCTGGGCCGCACATCCGGAAACGAATCCCGGTATTTATACTATAGCCGGGCCCAACTTTACTCCGGTGCTGGCGATTCCGGAAGGTGATAACGCCTTTGATGTCGAGAATGGCGGCTGGACCGACATGGCTCGCGCTCCCAATGGTGATCTGATTCTCTTGACTTGGGGTCACAATGGAGCGGGAAGCAATACTATCTGGGCAGCAAAATCCACGAACAACGGTGCCTCGTGGGGCACGCCGTGGGTGGTCATTTCGGAACCGGCGTTAAGCGCGGATGCCGCCTATTTCCATCTGGCGGATTTGACCAGCGGCGATTATGCCTTCTGTCAGTTCCAAGTTTCCGGTGCGGAAGGATATGACCAATACGTCATGCGCTTCCCGCTTGCGGGAGGAACCGGCACAGTTGTTTCCTTGGGTGTTGCTTCACCGTCTCAATACAGCTACTATGCCGGCAACTGCAAACCGATTGCTTATGACGCCACGAATAGTGTGCTCTATGCCAGTTTCAGAAGCGCGTCTGGCGTTGCCGTATACTATTCCGGAGACGGAGGTCAGACCTTCAGCGCGGGTGAAATCACCGCAGCGCAGCGCTATCCGATGGTCACTCTGAATTCCGCTACGCAGACTCCCTGGGTCTTCTCGAACTATGGAGTTCCCGCGGAAGCCGGTGAACACTGCGCGTGGACCAGTTATGATGAGTTCGGCTATAACGGCGGCAGCTGGTCAGACCCGATTGATTTCGCCTGCACGCCCTTCGATGGCGGCGACTACTTCCTCTATTATATGAATATGGGATACTGGTGGGATGCGGATCGCGGCGTCGCGCTGCTCAATCGCTGGGGTGTTTTCACTCCGGAGGCTATTGACGCCACCTATACCGACGACGGCGGAAGCACTTGGGAAGATCCGATGTCGCTCTTCTATTTCGTCGATGACGAAATTGACGTTGGTTCAATCCAGAACGCCGAATTGCTCGGCGGCTCAGGCGGCACAGCCTATATCATCACATCCGGTATGACCGGTATTTCCGACCTGGAAGGTCCGGTTGTAACCGAACAGACGCTTGATCCTTCAACACCGGCTACCGGATCGCCGCCCTATGTGATCAGTGCGATGCTCCACGACAATGTACAGGTGGACGCGCCGGACTGGATTCAGGTGGAGTACTACAATTCCACAATTGGTGAGACCTATGACGACATCGCCGGCGAATGGGGCGCGGACAGCTGCCAAGGATGTGATGAATTCAATAATGGCCGCTGGTTCTTTACGCTGGCAGCCAACCACGACGATTCAGATTTTGCGAACGGCGATACGGTTTGGTTTGACGTTTGGGCCACCGATCCTCCGGGCAACTCCGGTTTTGGTCCGCTGCAGGGAATCGTCGTCGGTACCGCATTCCTTGGTATTGAGGATCACAGCGCCCCTGTGCACGCGGCTGACTTGAGACTGCTGGGCAACTACCCGAATCCGTTCAATCCGTCAACCCGGATCGAGTTCACGGTTCCGAACACAAGCAGCATCAGCCTTAAGATCTTCAACACGCTGGGTCAAGAAGTTGCAGTCCTCGCTGACAATGTAAAAGTAGGCGCCGGTCTTTATGCCTATCATTTCGATGCATCGGATCTGCCGAGCGGTGTTTATATTTATCGTTTGTCCTCGGAGACCGCGACCGATTCAAAGAAGATGATTCTCGTAAAGTAGTTTCCCGCTTGCGGCGGCCCCTTGACCGAGTTTCCGGTCAGGGGGTCGCCGTTTGCTATTTATTCCGGGCTCGCCAGTTCCGGAATCGGCATGCCTTTCAAAATTCGAACAATCATGGGTTCTCTGAATGAACCCCGGAGGTGAATGGTGAAACGGATCGCAGTACCCATACTCGCGTATTTGCTGCTCATGGGAATAGCGACATGCGCGAACGCGCAGGGAGTCGGGAAACTTGCCGGAACTGTTTTAGACCAGGGCACCGGTTTGGGTATCCCTGGAGCGAATGTTATCGTGCAGGAGACGACGCTTGGCGCGACCACGAATATCGACGGGGAGTTTTTTGTACTGAATGTCCCCATTGGAATATATGATTTGAAGGTTACCACGCTGGGTTACGCAACCAAGTACATCACAGGAGTGGAGATACTGGGCGGAGAGACCTACGAAATCACTGTGCAGTTGAGTGAAGAAGCAATCATGGGCGAAGAGGTTGTCGTCACCGCGGAGCGCGATGTGGTGAAGCGCGATGTGACCAATACCATTCGCTCCATGCAGTCCAAAGAGATTACGGATCTTCCTGTGACAACCTATCAGGAAGTACTCACGAAGACTGCCGGTGTGGTCGGCAGCGGGACGAATATCCATATCCGCGGCGGGCGGCGGGATGAGATCATGTTTATGGTCGACGGATTGCCGGTCAAGGATCAGCAGTTTCAAAGACGGCCGCTGGATGTTCCGAAAAGCGCAATTGCCGAGATGCAGGTGCTTACCGCCGGATTCGATGCACAGTTCGGCGAGGCACAGTCTGCGATTATTAATGTGATAACGCACGAGGGAGAATCGGAATACTCCGGTCATGTGGAACATCTCATGGATGTTGACGGCGTCGAAAATTATCAGGATTACGACTATACCGAAGCGTCATTTTCCGGACCGGAGCCGATCACCAATTCCGTGCTGCCCGAACTGGGCGTCAGAATTCCGGGTTCATTATCCTTGTTTGGATCAGGGACGGTTTGGAGCCGGAATGCCAATGAATTCGGAACCATGATCGATACGGATCGTTGGTTCCGGCATCAGGTAACGAACCTTTTCGAAACGGACGTTCGCAAGAACGAGACCAACACGAATTCCAATCTCAAGCTGACCTATAATTCCAAGAAGAATTACAAAGTCAGTTTCGGCTGGAATCAGGCGCAGCAATGGCAGAATCCGTATTGGTATCGCATGTCACGGCGTTTTCCCGATGATTTCAGTCTCACAGAGCAGACGATGGGCATGCATGCGCTTTCGTCAATTCAGGGTTTGTCAACAAATGCCACGGACTTCCCGCAGTATGTTCTGCAGGATTTCGACGGCAATGGTTCAATCGGCGCGGAGGATATTCGCATGGCCGATGATGACGGCGACGGGCGTTATGATGAAGAGGCGCTGAACTGGGTTGACGATGACGGCGACGGCTTGATCGATGAGGATCTGCAGAGCTACGCGTTTAACGCGAACAACAGTCTTCGGGCCGAAACGATTCGCGACCAGCAGATCTTTATGACGCTGAATCATACACTGAGCGCCAATACATACTACACCCTTAGCTTCAGCATGTATGATGCTTCGCGTACTCTTTCGGGCGGAGGCAAGGCCGCCAACGAGCAGGGTTTGGCATCGGAAACGTTCACGGATATGCCCAATGCCAACGGTGTTTACAACGGCCGTTATGACGTGGGCGAGCCCTTTGTCGACGCGGACGGGGACGGGATGTATGATTATAACAATCCCGCGAATGGGACGCCGAATGTAAACGGCTTCTATATTGCCGGAGACGGCTTAGGCGGTAACTATCAGCAGCTTGTGCCGGATTGGGCGCACTGGGAATCGCAGACCTACACGGTCAAGTGGGATTTAAGCAGTCAGGTTCATCAGCGTCATTTGCTTCGGACCGGTTTGGACTACGCCTACTATAATGTGATGGCGGAAGACAGGCCGTATCCCTCCATTGCCAATCTTGGTGAAGGAATTTACACTGATATCTACAGCTACCATCCCTCTGCCGGAGCCGCGTACATTCAGGACAAGATGGAGTACAAGGATATTATCATAAACGCCGGAGTGCGCGTGGATTACTGGCGCATTGGCAGTAATTCAATCCAGAATCCGGTCGCGCGCGATTCCACAGTCAGTAATTTTGTTGATTATGAACCGCCGCCCGAAGCCGGAACGGCTTACCTGTCGCCGCGCCTCGGTGTCGCCTACAGCGTGACGGATCGCGATGTTTTCCATTTTAATTACGGCTATTTTTATCAACGTGGCCGTCAGGATTACTACTTCACCGCGGTTAACCAGCTTCAGACAGGCGGAACGCCGATTATCGGCAATCCCGATCTGGAACCGGCCAAGACCATTGCCTATGAGTTAGGCGTGCGTCACCAGTTCGCGGAAGACTTCCTATTGGATGTTTCGACCTATTATAAGGATGTCAAGAACTGGATTCAGACCGCGTCGCAGAATAATTTGTATTATGATCTGTACGGATACTCGCCGACCCGCTCGAACGCCGCGATCTATTACAATGCCGACTATGCCTCGATTCGCGGCATCGAGTTCAATTTGTCCAAAGATTACGCTGCCAATTTTTCAGGGCGTTTGACTTACACGCTTTCATGGGCATCCGGTAAAAACTCTTATGATATCGGTTCCGATGTCACCCGAGGGAATTACATCGATCCGTCCCGCGAGACTCCGCTGGCCTGGGATCGTCGCCATCAGCTTGTCGCGAATCTGGCGTTCAGGTATCCGCTCAAAGGCAAGCCCTTCTCGCCCGAGTGGTTAAGAACCGGCTGGACGATGAATATCCTGAGTCAGGCGCTCTCGGGGCTGCCTTATACTCCGACGCACGCTAACGGCAGCGATATCACCGGGCAAGAATTTTCCATGCGCAGCCCGTGGACTTATTATACCGACGTGAGTCTGGGACGTCATTTCAGATTCGGAAATCTGAACTGGCAGGCCATGCTGGAGGTTCGCAATCTCTTCGACAGAATGAACGTCCTCGGATGGGATCGCAATACTTACACGATCGACACCAACCAAAGTGCTGATAATCCCCATGCGGGCGAACCGGGTTACGTGAACGACAATACGTCTCCCAACTACGGACAGAACCCAACTGCCGGGCCGAATCCGGATGCCTGGGATAATCCCCGGCAAATCCGTTTCGGACTCGCGGTCGATTTCTAAAGGAGATCGCACACTATGATAAATAGAAAACACAAACGACTGCTGGTGTCTTTTGGGATTTGTCTGCTCTGTTTATTCGTTGCTGTTTCCGGCGCACGTCAGAAGGGTCCGGTGAGAGGCGGTGATCGGCTCGATGAAGTCGATCCTGCTGCCCAAACGGACTTGATCATGCACGATGTCGGAAATGTGACGTTTACTCTCTCCAACTATGGAGAAGCGGGCAATCCTAATGCGACGCCCGGTTTCAAGGGCTTCGAGTTTCCGATCAACAGCGGCAGTGACTTTCTTTTTTCGGCCGGTGTCTGGATCGGCGCGGATGTAAACGGACAGAAGTTCGTTACGACCGCGACCGACGGCGATAACGGGACCGGAGAGCTCTATCCCGTTCACATCGGCGCCACGCCCTTCGCCAACGCGGGGACTGACCCCGACTGGTTCATTACCTCGAAAGCGTTTGATGCCTTCAATGATCGTTTTTATGTAATGGGCGCTAAAGACATCGACGATGACGGCGATTGGGACATCGCCGCGGACGATCTTGATGAAGACGGCAAGCCCTCCAAGAACTGGGACGGCGGCCGCGGCTTAATCAACTTTGACGACGACAACGACGGCGAAGTTGATGAGGATGGTGTGGAAGGTCCTGATTCCGCGCCCGAGTTCGATGATAACGGTGACGGCAACTGTAATTACGATCCGGAACCGCATATCGACGAAGATCCTGCTGGAGATATATCAGCCGACTACGTTGATAACGATTATGACGGTTTCGTTGATCTTGAAGATCCTGATTTAGACGGCGATTGCTGCCCAGGATTGCTTGATGACGACGGCGACGGTCTGTCCGATGAGGACGGCGTGGCACGCGGTGTGCAGGAATACTTCGCGGTATTGCAGGATGATATCGAGGATACTTATGTCTCGAGTCCTGACGGTCCGCATAATCCGCTGAACATTATCGTGTCGCAGCGTACCTATGCCTTCCCCGAAGAGTACGCGGCGGATTTCATTCTGCTGGATTACCGGATTCGCAATGTCGGTCCGCTGCCCTTGAAGAATGTCTATATCGCGATGTTCTCCGATCCCGATATCGGAGCGCAGGGCGAGGGCGGCGACGCGGCGTCATTGGACGACTTCAATTACTATGATCCGGCGCGGCTCATGATGGTACAGTATGATGATCCCAATGACGACGACGGAGCCGGACCCGGTGTGTTTGCGATTCGTGTTGTCAAGACGCCTTCCGCGCTGGAGGATTTGCGGGTAACCTTCGCCAATTTTGAACGTACTTCGGGTGGAGATCCTGAGTTTGACGCGGACAAATACAATTTGATGTCATCGGGAGAGATCGCCACACCGACAGAGGAAACCGGAGACTGGCGGATGATGATGTCGTTCGGTGACGATGCGAATGACGGTTTTGAGATTAAGCCGGGTGAAGAGCTGCCGATCACGGTTGCCTTTATTGCCGGAGAGGATACCTCCGATGTCGGACTGAATGCCGAATGGGCGCTGGCGATGTACCTGAACGACTTCCAAGGGCCTTCCGCACCGGACGCGCCGGTGTTCGAGGTCGATGTTTATCCCGACATGGTACGCTTACGCTGGTATCCCAATGCGGAAGCATCGGTCGACGCGATTACCGGAGAAGCCGATTTCGAGGGCTACTACATCGAACGCTCCGAAGACAACATCCACTGGCAAACCCTGGCCAGCTTCGACCGCATTGATGTGCTGAATCCGCCCTTTGAGTGGAACAACTTCAATCTCGGTATGCCTGAGGATTCCATTCCTTTGGGTGATGGTGAATTCCAATACTATTATGAAGACACGGATCTGATTCCCGGCAAGACTTATTGGTATACCGTGCGTGCATTTGATACCGGAGTTGTCGGAGCCGGCGTGCTGACTTCAGGGCGCACCGGCAATACACAAAAGGTAACGATTGCTCCGGCGGTGACTTCATCCGATCCAACAATGTCCAGGAAGCTCAGCGATGTCTATGTTTATCCCAATCCTTATCGCGGCAGCCATGCGCGCGAACAGGCCGGTGTCGAGCGCAGTGGATCGCGGTTTTATGACCGTCAAATTTACTTCGCGAATCTCCCGGAAACGTGCATCATCCGTGTCTTTTCGCTCGCCGGAGATCACCTCGCGACCATCCAGCACTCCGGAGCCACCAGTCAAGCGGCATGGAACATGATCACCCGGCATTCGCAGGAAATCGTGAGCGGCATCTACTACTACACCGTGGAAGCCAACGGCGATTTCTTTATCGACAAATTCGTAGTAATCAAATAACCAGACGGAGATAATATGAAACAATTACAAAGTCATATTGCCTGCGATGGCGCGCGCCGTCTGGATGTTCTCGGTCTGATCAGTCTCATGCTTCTTTCCATGTTGGTTATATGGAGCTGCGGGGACGAACGGACCGAACCGCCGACTGCGCCCGATCCGGGCTATACTCGGACAATTGTGCTGGCACAGGATGCTGTTTCCAACGGGCAGGAGGTGACCATGACCTTCACCGTTGACAGCGAACTTGCGCCCGTTACTTTACCGGGGGTCGATCAACCCGCCCGGCTGTACTTAACGGCTTACATTCGACCGGATGATGATATTCTTTGGCGCGAATCGATAATCGATGATTCTATTCCCGCCTGGGAAGATCCCGTACTCGAGTATCAGATTGCTATTGAAGAAACAGAAACGGATATCGAAGCCCTGACCGCGCTCGTTGACTCCTGTGAGGCTAATCCCGAATGCCCTGGAGATTCTTTAACTGAATTGCAGACGGCACTGGCGGATGCGGAAGCTGTGCTGACCGCCTGGCAGGATTCTTTAGCGGCCGCCAATGCCGACACGACTCGTTTGGGACTGGTGCGTGATTCACTCGCCGTGGTTGTTGATGACCGCTTCCGGCTCGCGCTGAAGTTCGACGATGATCCCTTTCTTGCTTATCCGAATGCGATCTATGCGGATGAAGACTATGCTCTATCCGGACAAGCGATTTATCTGGCTGCCACAGGCGCGAACGAGCTGAAAGGAAAGACCTTCTCACTCGATCTTGCGCAATTCAACGCGGCGGATGTCAACAATATGGGACGTCCGATCGAGTTGAACTGGACGACCTGCTTCAGCGGAGTGGATCGCCCGTGTTTGTCGCCCGGAAGCCACTCGTTCACGGTCAGTCTGACCGGCAACGAAACTTATGTCAGCGCCGTACTCGTGTTAGTTTACGCGGAGGAAGTACAATGAAACACTCTTATTCTACTCTTGGCACATGGACGATCATCTGCCTCCTGCTGCTGCTGATTGTCCTGCCTGCCTCCGCGCTGGAGAAAGTCGGCACCACCTCGATGCAGGTGCTGAAGATTCCGGTTGGTGTGCGCGGTATCGGCATGGCCAGCGCGATGGTTTCGGAGACCGGTGGAGCGGACGCTGTTTGGTGGAATCCCGGTGCGATGATTCATTTGAAGAAGAACCAGCTTACTCTGTCGCAGATCAACATGCCCGCCGATGTGCAATTGAACGCGATCTCGTATGTGCGCTCGCTGAATGAATACGATGCAATCACCCTGCATGCCATTAACCTGTTCACCGGAGATATGCCGGTGCGAACGGTTGATCTGCCGGAAGGGACGGGTGAGAACTTTAATGCGTCGGATTTCATTCTTGGCGCGGGTTATTGTCACCGCATGACCGACCGCTTCAGTCTGGGCGGTAATTTGCGTTATCTGCACAGCGCGCTCTACGACTACAGCTTCGACGGATTCTCCTTCGATTTGGGAACGCTTTACCGCACAGGGCTGCGTTCCCTGAAACTCGGCATGGCGATTCAGAATCTTGGTCAGGATGTTAAATATGACGGTGACTTCCTTGATTACCGGGAAGCCGGTCGCAATGACGAAGATCCGCAAATGGAGAGTTTTGAAGGCGCGGCGCTGCCCACTATGTTCCGGATCGGCATTTCTTTCGATATGTTTGAGATGTTCAAATGGAACAAAGAGGGCGTGGAGACTCCTCACGGCGCCGATCTTGCCATTGAGATGGACCATCCTAACGATAATCAGGAGCGGTTGAATCTCGGCGGAGAATATAACTACGACGAGACACTTTTTATCCGGCTGGGTGGTAAATTCGGCTATGACGAGGAAAGCTTTGCCGGAGGTTTCGGACTGAAATTCCAGGTCATGGGCGATTATTGGTTCACCTTCGATTATGCTTATTCACACATGAACCGCATCACGGAAGCCGTGGATGATTTCGCCGGTCAGCCTCATCGCTTCGGACTCGGTTTTATTTGGTAAACACAACACCCAAACCAGAAGGACTAAAAAATGAAGATAGTAAGATCACTCGCCTTGGTCGTGTCCTTACTCCTGATCTGGGTGGTGGGATGTGAGGTCGCCGATCCGGGCAGTCCCTACGGCAATCAGCCGCCGACCACGATTTTGTCGCGCGCTCCTCTCGATGGCGATACGGTGAATCACTATATCGAGTTGAGGTGGGCCGGCAATGATGTCGACGGCACGATTCAAGGATTCAGGATATTCATCGATGGCGTTGAAATCACCTTTACTCAGATTACAGACACGTTGATCGCCTTTTCGTCAACCGCGGACGGCTTGCCGACCTCGCATACGTTCTCCGTCATTGCGGTTGATGATGACAATGCGGCAGATCCGAGTCCGCCGCAGCGGCAATTTTACACAACCAACGAAGCCCCCGCCGTTGAGTGGGGCGAGGGAACGGTTCCGAGCGGGGCGGAGGTTGGTTACGGCTTCCGCATGGTTCTGAAGGGACTCGACGATAATCGTTCGCTGATGTGGTTCTCGCTCAGCGTCGCCGATGACCAAAGCTGGTCGGAATGGTCGCAGGATTCCATCTTCTATCTTGGTGATACCTCACTTGATCTCTATCCCGATGGAGTCAATGTCGTTTCCAACGAAGATCTGTCGGATGGCGAGGTCACGATTTATGCTCGCGTGCAGGATGCCGGCGGTGCGATGAGCGAAGCTATTTCGCGAACCGTGAACGTCGCTTCCGGATATCGTCCCGCCATGAATCCCGTCGTAACAGGCGCGTACGGTTCTGAAGAATTCTATCCCGATGGCTCGGTCTATCGACGCAACAACGTCGAGACCCAGATCAGTTTCGCGGCTTCCGCGGAAGCCTACTATGGACAAATCCAAGCTTACCGTTATGAAGATGCGGACGGTTGGAGCGAATGGACATCCACTCCTTCGCTGGCCTTTACGGACATTTCAACCGGGCAGTATCCGTTTAAGTTCACCGCGCGCGATATCGCCGGAGTCTTAGCCGACACGATTGAATTTGAAATCCGTATTGTCGAACAGCAACTGACCAGTCAAATCCTGCTGATTGACGAAACGCGTGACGGCAACGGCAATCCGGGCAGCCCCACCGATGAAGCAGTCGATGCTTTCTACCATGCTTTGCTGCAAGGCAGAGACTACGTGGACATTGATTATGCGAGCAGACCGGGCGGAGTTCCCTATGTTTCACCTTACGATCTGGGTGAGTCCGGCTTGGTGATCTGGCATGGTGATGACCGCTCCGATGTTAAATTGGGTGATAATACCGATGTCTTGACTGCCTATCTGAACAAAGGCGGAAGACTGATTCTCTCCGGATGGGATGTGCTGGCGGCCTTCAATGCCGATGGAGCTGATACACTGATCTTTGCTAACGGCAGTTTTGCCTACGACAAACTGCGCATCTTTGAAGGCTACTACAACCGCACGCGTTCAATGACCGGAATCGAGGGAGTCGGCGATCTTCCGAGTATCACCATCGATCCTGATAAACTGCCGAACAGCTTCAATGGAACCATCGACCGCGTATGGGTCTTCACTCAGCGCGGCGAATGCTCAGTGACGGGCGTTCTTACGGTAAACAATCCCGAAGAGAATCCGCTCAGCGGCAAGACAGCTTCCTTTATTTACGATCAGAGTTTCCGCGTTCTCGTCTTCGGAGCGCCGCTGTTCTTTTTCAAGGAAAGCGAAGTGGTTCCTTTGATGGACGCATTAGTTGATCGCATGCTTGCCGGGTTGTAGGGATTCGAATAAAAGCAGGACGATATCTGTCATCAAACCCCGTCTTTTGAGGCGGGGTTTTTTATGGCAAGAGAAAAAGAGATTAGAGTACAGAACCCAATAATCTGCGAACTTAGGTGGTTGAAGGGACTCGGCTTATTGTTTAGGAGAAGGAAAGGGTCTTTATGAGATAAGATTCCGGCAGGGTACCGCGCCCGATTGGGTATCGTTTTTGTTAAATTGTTCGGCGCTTTAATCCTGCTTGGCGGAGATAAGAGTTCCGGCCGGGATGCGCACCTTAAATGACACGACAGCAGAAAGATCTCTGTGCTTAGCCCGGCTCGGCGAGGCTTACCTGTGATTTCTTATCTGACATGCAATAGGTGTGTCTTCTCCGAAAAGGGAATAATGTCTACTAATAATATATTTAAATACTTAGCCATTGAGAGAGAGTGAGAAACTTGATAAAGTTTCGCTTGCATATAACCGTTTAAACGGTTATATTGATATTAACAATCGAGAGGTAGATATGCGTGATCCAGTTATGCTCTTTCGGGCCTTGGCTGATGAAACCAGACTTCAGATGGTCGCTCTGATCGCTAAACATGGCGAGCTATGTGTCTGCGATTTTGAGGGTGGTTTAGGGATTACCCAATCCAAGGCTTCCCGTCACCTGCGCTATCTGGCAAATGCGGGTTTGCTGCAGGATCGGCGCGAGGCCGTGTGGGTGCATTATCGGCTGCGAAGCGATCTGAGTCCCGCTGTCAGGGGATTGATTGTTGCTTTGCCGGAATTGATTGGTCCAGAGCGGTTTGCCGAACTTGAATCGAAATTGAATGTTTGGCTCGAACAAAAGCGCTGCGGAGCCGGCAGAGCAAGTTTCGTAGACTTTGATGCTCAGGAGACCCATTCGTGAGTAACGGTTCAGGCATGGTAACGCGCAGACTGTCTTTTCTTGATCGCTATCTGACGCTCTGGATTTTTTCAGCGATGGCGGGCGGAGTAGGTCTTGGTTTTGTCGTTCCGGGTGTTGTCCCTTTTCTTGATCAGTTCAGCATCGGTACAACATCCATTCCCATCGCCATCGGGCTGATCCTGATGATGTATCCGCCGCTCGCGAAAGTCCGTTATGAGGAGCTGGGAAGAGTTTTCCGTGATTGGCGGGTATTGGGCGTATCTCTGATTCAGAATTGGGTAATCGGGCCGATCCTGATGTTCGTGCTGGCGATTGTCTTTTTATCCGACTTGCCGGAGTATATGGTTGGCCTCATTCTGATCGGGCTGGCGCGCTGCATCGCGATGGTAATTGTCTGGAATGATCTGGCGAAGGGGGATACGGAGTACGCGGCAGGTTTGGTTGCGTTCAACTCGATTTTTCAGGTGCTTTTCTATTCCGTGTACGCGTATGTATTCATAACGCTCTTACCGCCTTTATTCGGTCTTCAAGGCACGACGGTCGCGATCACCATCGGTCAGATCGCACAGAGTGTATTCATTTATCTTGGTATTCCATTCATTGCCGGATTTTTGACGCGCTTCATTATGATACGAATCAAGAGCAAGGAATGGTATCATACAATATTTGTTCCCAAGATCAGCCCGATCACGCTGATTGCTCTGCTCTTTACGATAGTGTTAATGTTTTCGTTAAAAGGGGACAAGATTCTTAGCTTACCGTTAGATGTAATTCGGATTGCGGTTCCGCTGCTGTTTTATTTCGTAATTATGTTTTTTGTTTCATTCTTTATGGGGCGGAAAGCGGGAGCCGATTATTCCAAAT
>JAHIZR010000449.1 GCA_018814465.1 bacterium
GTCTGAAGCTCTGCTACCGTTCCAGCCGGATCATGCCCGGCGTCGAGGCAGTCAAAGCCATGCTGCGAGATGTGCGCGGCAGAACGAAACTCAGAATTTCACCGAAGTGCCGCAAGTTGATTGCCGATCTTTCATCTTATCGCTGGGCGCCGGGCAGAGAGGAGCCTGTTAAGGACGGTGTCAGCGATCATTCACTCGACGCGCTGAGGTATTTCTTTGTGAATTACTCGTCACGCGAAGACGGTTTCGAGGTGCATCCCCGCATCGGGACGATCACACACGGCTAAAACAATCACTATTTGGAGATAAGGATGTTCAGTTTTCTCAAACCAAAAATCAAAGCGGTTCCGCCGCGCATTACGGTACGGCGATCAGTCCCTTCCGGTGAAGGACATATTCCCCATTACCCGATGAATCAACCGCCGCAGGTCAATGAAGAGCCGCCCAGCGTTTCCTCGAATCTATTTCATACCACACTCGACGGCCAGCAGTTTGTCTGGATGGGCACGAATCGCGCCGAGTTTTATCGTTATCTGCGCGATCATGTGCCGATCATCTCAGCGGCCATCTGGTCGTGGGTGCATCTGTGCGCGACTCCGCAGAACTATTCGCTGTCAGGAGCGGAAAGCGAGAAACGCAAAGCAGTTCAGGCCATAGACGATCTCGACCGCCGCATTCTGGAGAATCCGCTGATTCGCCGTGAAGGTATTAAACAGTTGACCGAGCAATTTTTTCTGGAGCTGTTTACTGTGGGGAGTTTTGCGGGTGAAATCGTGCCGCTCGCCGACGGATCAGGCATCGATTATTTTCAAACGATGAATCCGGATTTGATTCAATGGGAGCGCGACGGACGCTGGAAAGCGTTTGTCGCGGACGAGGAGGGCAATCGTACTTACTTGTCGCCGGAGCGGTTTTTCTTTGCTTCGCTGGGCGCCGATATCACCAATCCGCGCGGGATGGAGCCGCTTGCGTCTATTCCTTTTGTCGCGCAAATACAGGAAGCGATGCTCTCCGACATGGCGCGCTCGTCGAGGATAACCGGGACGCCCCGCCTGCAGATTAAAATCCGTCCCCCGCGCGCCTTTCAGCATGAGCCCGAGAAGGAATACCAGTCCCGTATTAATCGCTATTTCGATGACACGATTGCGCAATTTCGCAATCTCGAAGCGGATGATAATGTGTTTACTTGGGACGATGTGGAAGTCACCGTCATCGGCGGCGATCAGCATCGCGGCTCCGTCTGGAGATTCAACCGCGAGCAAGTGATCGAGGATGTGATTACCGGCTTGCGGCTGTATCCGTGGGTGTTGGGACGCTCGCACGGCACAACGAAGAATTGGGTCGAGGCGCAGTTCAATCTGCTCATGCAGATCGTGGACTCGGTACAGAATCTCGGCGCATCGCTCGGCAATTGGCTGCGCAACACCGAACTGAAGATGAAAGGAATCCAGGCCACGAGCGAGCATCTGTTCGAGCCGAATCAGGATCCGTTCATCCTGAACCGGCAGAATGCGCGAGCGGTTGAATTCGACACCATTGATAAAAAGGTTCAGCGCGGCTACATCAGCAAGGAAGACGGCGCGCGCGAACTTGGCTACTCGAAAGCATTCAAAGAGCACGTGCCGCCGGACAAGCCGCTGGGATAAACGAAACCCCCACCGGGGACGGTGGGGATTAGTAATCGCTTTGCGTTATTACTCAGAATACTAGGCAACACCCTCCGGGGTGTTGCACACAAACCTACATCCCGACGGCTTTCCTGCAGAATTCGATGATCGGCTCGTGAATGCCGTCATTATAATCACGGCGCGGAAGTCCCGCGATCAGATTAGCGAAAGCATCTTCCTCGCTTTCGGCTTTGAGAAAAAAGTGATCCATGCCGGGGAATTCGAGATACTCGGCGCGACCGGGATGATAATAGTTGACGACATCGCGGTTGTAGGCGTGTTCATAAGCGTCCGAAACGAAATCCGCGCTCCCATGAATGAACAAACATGGTGTATCAATGTTCTTCCAGAGCGACGACAAATTTAGATTCGCGACTTCCTGCATGTAGGTGTAGTGCGCGGGGTATTCAAGGAAGGGCTCCAGATCGGGATACTTGGCGAGAATCTGATCGGGAATCCACTTTTCGACAAACAGCAGATGCATCGCCAGCTCTTTTTGCTGCTGCTGGATTTCCAGTGAATCATAAGGAGTTTCGGCGAGTACAAGCTGCTTGCGCTGATTAGCCAGTTCGTACTCAATCCAGCTGATGGCACCTGTGCCGATGGCGCAGATCCCCGCGCAGGGAACTTCCTGATAGACGACTGGAGCCGTTAGTCCGCCCATGCTGTGACCGAAGTAGACAATCTTGTCGCGGTCAATAAACTTGAAACGGTCGAGATCGTGCAGTACGGCAATGTAACCGTTGGTTTCGTCGAAGAAGCTTTGCTTCTCACAGGGCGGTCCCTCGCTGTCGCCCTGGCCGGTCTTTTCCACGCGCAAGGTAGCGAAGCCCGCGCGGGTGAGTGCGTACA
>JAHIZR010000056.1 GCA_018814465.1 bacterium
ATTTGTATCGAGCGGGATCACATAGTCAAGCAGTGTGCCGTCCGTTGAATAATGGTAGATTAGACTGCCCTCGAATTCCTGGAGCCTCAGTGTATTGTCTGCCGGATCGAAATCCATGTCAAAGCAAGTAAGAGGGACACTAAACTGCGAAGTCATAATACCCGTAGCAGGATCAAGCAGACAAACCGTCTTGTCTCTCGTTGCCCATAGCAATTCTCGCGTGCCATCCCAGCATCCGGTTTCAAACCAGGTCGGCCATCCATTATATGTGACTTGGACGGCCCCGAGCAACTCGCCATCTTTGTCAGTGGTATAAAGCGAATCCATGCACGTATTATCATAGAACAATTCGCCTCGGCAATTTGATGCGAAGGTGATGCCATAATAACAACCGTTGTTCACCGGGACCACGGCAGAGTCAATCGGCGCCGCTGTGACGGGCGGTTCGGGACATGCCGAACCGCAATTGGCGCCTTCGGTCCAGACTCCGTGACCAAGATGATATGAACACTGCCGCGATGAAACATTGTCCGCACATCCTCCATCATTCATACAGCAGCGCCCGAGACTTGGTTCAAGAATATCTATCGTGTATTCTCCTGAGAATTGTTCATCACCTTCGACGACAATATAGTATGTATTCCCAGCGTAGAGCGTTAATCCCGTAATAAACGCTCGCCTGCCGGGAGCTCCGTCGTTGTCGCACGCAAACAGATTCGAGCGGGAATTCTCGTATACATAAAGCCGTGTCGGAAACTGCGACATGGCTAAATCAATTTCCACAAGAACCGAATTGGGAGGAGAATAAGAATAAACCACATCGCAAGAGTACGAGTATCCACCGCAATCCTCGACATACTGATCCTGCATTCCAGCGGTTAAGCCGGTTCCGCTGAACGGAAGCGAAGGAATGATCCATGCCGTTTGAATGACATCCCCCTCGATGGGTGTGCAAGAGGCAATCTCGAGCGTAAAGTCCCCGCACTCCCATTCGTTCACGGCATCAATGATGATATAATATGTGTGTCCGGCAAGCAATTCAATACAAGGCAGATATGAGCGGCTTTCGTCCGGACAGACGCCGCTAATATCGTTATTGCTGCAAGCCCACGGTGTTCCCGAGCAATTGTCAGCGAAGACATAAAGCTTCGTATCGTAAGCCGCATCACAAAGATTCAGGGTTACGAATTCATCTGCTACCGGCGAATACTTATAGACTGCATCCCGGCCTCCGGGATCCGTTGACTGCCAGCATTCGACATCGTAGTCATTGACATAGGAGCATGTGTTTCCCGTGACTGTTTTGGGGAAGGGCCCAGAGATCGCTGCGGCTGTAGCGCAGACTTCTCCACCGGGAATAATGCCTTCTTCCCGCCAGAAAACCATCGTGAATGTCTGATCCGCGTTGCCCAAACAGGTCAGAGTATCTTCCTGCAACGCAGGATTAGGGGCAACCATTACGTAATAGTCGCCGTAAGCAGGGCAAATCCACTGATAATCGTTAGGCTGGTATCCGCATTCGTCCGATCCGTCATGCCATTCGATAATCGAACAGGCTGCATCTAATATAACGATATCGGGATCGGTTCCGTCAAATTCGCTCACTCCGCCGCAGGGTTCCAATGCGCAAAGGTCCCAATGATATGTCACTCCCGCAAATCCTGTAAAACGAGCCAGCCATTTCCCGCTCCATCCGCAGTCACCGGAAACACTGGCTCCGCAAGCCGCTGTTGTAATGTCTCCAAGATCCGCATTAACTGCCGTGCATGATGCGCACGGCTGATCCGGCATGGCGGAGTAGATTAACGTGAAGATCTGTTCGTTATTGCCGCCGCATGTCAGGGTATCTGCATCAACTGAAGGATAGGGCGCAACTGCCACATAGTAGTTGCCGTCCGCCGGGCAAAGCCATTGATAATCATTCGGGCGATAGCCGCAAGATTCCTCACCGTCATACCACTCCAGAATGATGCATGAGGCATCCAGAATAACCACATCCGCATCAAATTCGCAATTCCCGCCGCAGGGCTCATCCGCACAAAGATCCCAGTGGTAGATGACATCCTGATGACCGACGAAGCTGGCTACCCATTTCCCACTCCAGCCGCAATTTCCCGAAATGACGCCACCGCAATCCGGCACAGCAATATCTCCTAAATCCGCATTTACCGGAGTGCATGATGAGCAATCGCGACTCGGTAAAGCGTAGTAGTACATTGTAAATGTAAGATCGCTGTTCCCATAGCAGGTCAAGGTATCTTCTGTGATCGCCGGAAAGGCACACACCGCGATATAATAGGTGCCTGTGGACGGACAAATCCACGACCATTCGTCGGGACGATAACCGCATGATTCTTGACCATCAACAGAAGTAAGAATGTTGCAGGATTCATCGAGTATGACGAAGTCGGGATCAGTAGTGTCGCCGAATCCATCGTGTCCCGGACATGTACCCGCCGGACACAAGTCCCAGAAATAAGTAGCTCCCTCCTCTCCGCTGAAACTGGCTATCCACTTGCCTCCCCAGCCTAAACTCCCCGAGATACTATCGCCGCAGGCTGTTTGAGTAATACTACCCAAATCTGCATTAACAGGTGTACAAGATTGACACGCTCTTTCAGGAAGTTCTGTTATATTTAGCGTATAATCACCGCATTGCATTGAATATCCGCCATCCACAACGATGTAGTAAGTGCTGCCGCCATAGAACATCAGCCCCTGTACATACGCTTGTGTTTCATCCCCGCAGTATCCCGGACTATAGTCGCTGCATGCAATGGGATCGCTGTCGCAGTCATTTTGGTAAATGATCAGCTTTGTATCGTACATTGAGGTACACATGTCAAAACTGATTGTCTGATCATAGGTTGGACTATAACTGTAAACAATATCCGGCGACTGAGATTCAACAGGACATGACCAATCGTAGTCGTCTTGATAGGAACAGGTGTTTCCTTGCAAAGACTGCGGCATAGGACCATTGATAATAATCGCTGTTGAACAGTCTTCTTGCGCGAACGCGCTGTTAATAAGCAGAATCATCAACAGCCAATAACAAAGTACATTCATGCGCGGCATAGTCTACTTCCTTCCATTTTCATAAAGAAACGAGCAAACCTTTCTACTAAATTCAGTGGAGAATTCACTCGTATGGCGCATCAGAAGAGTGATTCTTTGGCTGCAAGTTAGTATGTAAGAAAATACTTACACTCATCATAATAAGCAATATCTCGAATCAATATTTAAAATCTTTTATCACTATGGTCAGAATCATTAATTATTCATAAGAGTTTATATTAACTAAATATAAACTCGACTCATAGCCTCCGTTTGTGGATCTTGTGTTGATTAATGTCCTTCCTCTCGATCTTGCCCAAGAGTAGATCATAGTTTTTCGCTCCTTTGCATCTAACAGGAACTTCTCTTCTTCAAAGGCTTGCAAGAGAAATGTCTGCAAAGCTCTGCTTGACTTTGATGTTTCCACCAAGACTCTTCTTTCCTCTTATCTTCGATTTTTCAATTTGATATCGCGGAAACTGTACCGAAGACATACAAATGATTTCTTTCTTTTTGCTTTATCATTTTCAATTCACATAAAAAATAACAAAAAAATGTCCTCGCTAAGTTATTACTTAACAAGGATATATGGTGAAGACGACGGGAATCGAATTATTCGTCAAGTTTTGGAAATCTGCCGTAAATAGCCGTAATTCGGCATTCAACCTTGGATGTCGCAATCACCAAAGTGATACCTAAGTGCTTCTTTTATCTCCAATGTTCCTCTCGAAATAGTACTTTACGGCACACTCGTGATTTTGACTTAGGATTGGGCGAGCTAAGCTTATACCCCCTGCCCTTTTACTGCCGTCGATGAACAGTCCGCAGAAGCACAAACGGGCTCCCCATTTCCAAGGAGCCCGTTTTGTCTCGAACTATAGTGACTATTTCATCAGAATCATTTTCTTGACGGCGGTGAAGTCTCCGGCTTCCATACGATAGAAGTAAAGACCGGAAGGAAGCGCTTCGGCATTGAAATTGATCGTGTGACGGCCAGCGGGCATTTCGCCATTGATTAGCGTTGCCATTTTTTGTCCGAGTGGATTGTATACCGTAATCATTGCGTCACCCGATTCGATCAGGTCGAACGTAATCGATGTTGCTGGATTGAAAGGATTGGGATAGTTCTGATGCAGAGCATACTCGGTGATTGTTGCCGCGTCGAATAGTGGTGTTGCCGATACCGTCGCTAATTCTTCACGAGAACCATCGATGTCGACAGATATCAGTGTATATTCATAGGTCACACCGTTTGTCAGTCGAGGCTCTGTCCAGGAATATTCCCCTCCCGTAACTGAGTTGTTCGCGTCCTCTCGATAGACAAGGTGTCCGCCTCGCAGGATTTCAAAGTGATCGTTGTCGGTTTCGGATGCTGTTTGCCAAGTCAGAGTGACTTCGCGATCACCGGCAGTAGCTTCAAAGCTCGTGAGTTCAACGGGCAGTGGTCCGTCAATCTCGTTGCAGGTGTCTCCGACACACCACTGAATCATATCTCCGCACCAAGGATGCGAAAGCCAGAACGTATCAATTGAACCGGTGGTTAATGGCGTGGAGGCAACAAAGACGATTGAGTCTCCATCGTTACCATCGCCATCGGAAAGCATGGACCAACTTACCACAGCATCCCCTGCAATGCTTCCCTCTGTTCCTTCACAGAAATTTGTGAACACAATTTGACTGACCTCGCCGTCAACATGATGCAGACGATACGCCCAATCCGGTGGACCAGCTTGGAGTAGTTCGAGATAGCCCGCGTAAGGTAATTCCTGCACATTGACTACCAAGGGATCCGACCACAAACTCATTGGGTCGTTCTCATCAGTTGCCTTGGCTCTTACTTGGTATGAACCAGTTTGTTGCCAAACGTGAGATGCCTCACAGGCTTGACCGGATGCATAAGGACCAAGCCAGCCGCTATTCATACCATCCCCCCAGTCAAAGAAATAGTAAACCTGATCACTCTCCGGATCTACAGTTGATGTAGAAAAGCTAACGGTTTCGTTTTCTTGAGATTCTGTTGAACCCTCAGGAGTTGTTGGTACGTCCGGTGGATTGTTGGAAGTGGAAACTGTGAAAGGATGCTCTTGAATCTGATCAATCGTTTCATTCTCTGCTAAAAATATGTTTACTCCATTGTATTCCATTACAACTGTGAAGGAATCCGAAGGTAGTGCTGCAGAGTCTGGAACTACTTCTACACTATACACTCCACTCATCGGTTGTTGAATATGGATATAGTCGTCTTGTATTCCATCACCGTTGAAGTCGCATTCACGGTATATTCCATCAGGTACTTCCGATCTGTCTTGACTTATTTCGCGCCCAAGAGGATCAGTAAGCACTAAGTCGATAGGACACAATCCAACTACAACAAAACCTTCCTCACCTACTGATTCCGTGATAACGATGTTGTGAAGCCTGCAATATCTCGCAGCCTTTGCATCACCAAGAATCCACGAGGCGCCAGCCACGGCTCGGATGTTGAAAGCAACTGCCCACTCACCATCATCCATATTTACCGTTTTAATAAAGCTTAGGGGTTGGTAGTCTCCCTCGGCGAGTATTCTGTCCATTTCACCCATACTGCTATATCCAATGATAACTTGAATCGCTTCAAGAAGTGTCGAGATGGGGCGCTCTGCGAGCATTCCTGCGAACGTTAAAAATAGCGATGTAACAACATCCCAATCATCATACCACGCATCAATATCAACTAATCCGGGATACAAAATATATGGGTAGAAAGGCCCCCCCTGCGCTTGTCCCCAAACACCTAAGGCTTTTCGCGCAAATCTTATTTGACATGATGTGCTGGCTAAACTGTACAACCCGTTCTTCTCTGTTCCTCCAAATGATGTCATGTTAGCTGTAACATCTACTTTAGCGGCACTATTCAATTCGAAAGTAGCATATTGTCCAACCGATACCCACCCTTCTCGAAATGGATTTGGTTCGAGGATATCAACCGGATCGCATTCGATATGTGATACAATATCACCCGTCAAATGATTTCTCACAGTTCCTAAATCAGATCCAAAAGTAAAATCATCAGGATCGCCAGATTGTATCCCCTGCTCGATCATGTATTGTTCAAATTCCCATGAATCACCAAAGGGTGGTCGCAAAACCAATCCATCAACGATTGTCAGAGTTGTCTGAGTTTCTTCTGATGCTACCTCATCATTGCCCATGACGGTCAGAGAAATCGTATGTACACCTGGTGTTAAACTGCTGAGGCTAAAGACCTCCTGCGAGCCAATAATGCCATCAATGCTGGATACCCAGTAATAGAATCCTATTGAGCCGTCTGGGTAATAGCTTCCTGAAGCGTCAAAGGTTACAATATCATTTCCAGGCCCTACAAGAACAGTTCCTTGATAATTTGCTGCTGGGTTGGGGCTTATACTGGTTATTACAGCAACTGGAGGTTCAACAACATTAACTATTTCCAGCAGCGCTGGAGTTGACCAATAATCTGATTGCTCTCCTTGATCATCTGACACTTGGAAGTAGATGCTGTGAACTCCTACCGACAACTCCGAGTAACAACAGTTAGCTTGATCTCCAAAGACTCCATCCATGCTCGATCGCCAGACCCATCCATTGATGGTTCCCTCTGATCCCTCTCCGTGTCCGTAGAAACACACTTCTTGCCCCTCAAGTGCGGAGAAAGCGGGTCGAATGCTGTCAATCACAGCTACCATACCCTGTGTGATCCCCACAATCTCAAGCGTTTCTGAAACTTCGTTTGACCACGCGCCATCATTGTCCTGCACCTTGAAGTAGATAGTATGGGTTCCTAATGACAGCGTGTCCGTGTTGAAGTCCTCCTGGTCACTGAGCACCCCACTCAAGTCAGACCTCCAACTCCATGCTACAATGCCACCATCATCGGTTCCGTGTCCATCGAAAGAGATATTCTCTCCCGTATTGGCAGGATTAGGAGTGATGCCATCAATGAATGCGGTCGGCGGTTCATTCACTGGAGCACTATTGATAACAAGTGTTCGAGTAACCGGTTCCGACCAAAGGAATCCATTGTAGGTGCGGAACGATATTGTGTGGATTCCAATCGACAATGAGTTCGTTAAGAATGAGCTTTCGTTGCTGAGAATTCCATCTCGATCGGACCGCCATTCATTGTTTTCACACTCAACAGAAATGCCATTG
>JAHIZR010000450.1 GCA_018814465.1 bacterium
ATGGTGACAATCCCTACAAAGGCGACGAGTGGCCGCATGAATCCGCCGCCGCCGGACCCGGCTGGATTATCCTCGCCAGTCCGCTCGCGGCCAGCGGTCTCTATGTTCTTTTAAATCCGCTCATCATCGCGCTGACGGCAAGTTTACTTGTCTATATTCGCCGCAGCATCTTCGCGGGCGTGGTCTTTCTATTGTTGCTGATGAGTTCACTGGCCTTCTGGGAACTTACCGTCGTCGGTTCGGATATGATCTCCATCGGCTGCCTGATCCTGATGGCGACGATTGCGGTCTACTTCGGCTGGCAGAGGGGAGGAGTCGCGAAAATCTTAAGCGCGATCCTGCTCGGTTTTGTCGCCACCAGTCGTGCCGTGTTCTTTTATCTGGTGCCGCTGCTGGCCGCTTTCCAGCGCAAAAGCAAACCTGCTAACACCTTCAGCTTCCTGCTGATTTCCGGCGGAGTTCTGGTTATCCTGCATCTCGGCTTCTATCTCTGGACGCCCTCGTGGTATCTGCCGCTCCATGTCTTCTGGAAGGGCGAGGCGCTGCTGGGCCGCAGCATTTATCTCGCGGCGGGCTTGATTTGTTTGCTGATATTCTTTATCGTAGCAAAACAGGCCGGACGCGACCTCCCGAGCTGGATTCTTAATAGTTGGATTACTATCTTTCTGGGAATGACCTTCGCCGCCCTCGGCGATCTCTGGTCCTCCTCGTTCCAATTCGCCCAATGGGAAGGTGCGAACTACTTAGGCATCGCCCTCCCCGGCTATGCCGCCTATCTCGTTTTACGAAACCTCAACACCAAACCGTATCGAGCATAAACCAAATCAATGATTAAAGACGTTGTCACCCACAAGCTGCGCATGATTCCGGATGAGCGCGGCCGCCTGATGGAAATCATCCGCACCGACCAGAAACACTATCTGCCCATTGCGCAGGTTTACATGACCACCAACTATCCCGGCGTCGTGAAAGCCTGGCACTATCATAACAACCAGACCGACCAGATGACCTGTGTCAAGGGTATGGTCAAGGTCGTGCTCTACGACGGACGCAAAGACTCTCCCACCAAAGGCGAGATCAACGAGTTCTTCGTCGGCGAACACAATCCCATGCTGATTCAAATTCCCGCTGGAGTCTATCACGGCTGGAAGTGCATCTCAGAAGGCGAATCCGTGGTCGTCAACTGCCCCACCCAGCTCTACAACTACGACGATCCCGACGAACATCGCGCCGACTACAACGATCCCAAGATCGGCTACAACTGGGATATCCAGTACAAATAATCAAAACCGTATTCAAAAACATATAACCGCCGAGCCGGGTTAAGCAGCTCAGTTCGCCGCAGTGGGTGCCTCACCCGCCCGGCCAGCGCAACCCGGCCGGAACTAATGAAACTATGTACGATGTAATCAAGTCGCTCTACGACTACAACTCCTGGGCCATGACCAAGCTCTTTAACGCGCTGGAAACCGCTCCTGACCGCGCTTATGAAGCGCTGGGCTGCAGCGGGCACGGTTCCATCCGCGATACTCTTGCCCACATGCTGCAAACTCAGTTGGGCTGGTTCAGTTGGTTCGACGGCTCTCTGCCGCTGGAACAAGCTTACGCAGTGAAGCTGACGGACAAGGATATTCCTACGATTCAAAAGGCCAAAGCGCGCTGGGAAGAAATCGATAAGCAGACTCATGATTTGCTCGACCGTCTGAACGAAGAAAAGCTGGCCGAAGAGTGGTCATGGAAAGCTCCGAACGATACGATGGTCAAACAGCCGTTGGGACAGTTGCTGCTGCATGTCGTCAATCACTCGATCCACACTCGCGCGCAAATCGTTTCCGCCATTCGCCG
This sequence comes from bacterium, assembly GCA_018814465.1. Lineage (GTDB taxonomy): Bacteria > Electryoneota > RPQS01 > RPQS01 > RPQS01 > JAHIZR01. The sequence goes on from JAHIZR010000450.1 coordinate 1,846, forward strand.
CTGCGGCCACGCTCCCGGCATCTATGACTATCTCTGGTTCATCATGGGCCGATAACGACTTAGAAAACACCCTTTGCCTACTCTTCAGGAATTAAACAGCGAAAGCTGGGATAACCGTCTGGAAGCCCGCGCTCACACCTACGAGTTGCGCGGTCGCTTCAAATTCGCCTATGATCGCCTGCTGAAGCACGAACCGAAGCGCTGGCTTGACATCGGTACGGGAAACGGTTTTCTGCCGCGCGTCGTCAAACCGCACTTGCGGGATGTGCATATCACCGGTACGGACTTTGCTCAAAACGCGATCAACGAGGCACGGGATGCGCTCGATGAAGCCGTGTTCGCTGATCTGGATAAAGACGGACTGCCGATGGAGAGTGCTTCCTTCGATTTCGTCTCCTGTCTGGAAGTGATCGAGCACCTCGTCTTTCCCGAATTCGCCCTTGCCGAAATCACACGGGTGCTGAAGCCCGGCGGTCGCGTGGTAATTACGGTTCCCAATATTCAGCATGTCGAATATCTGTTTCAATTACTGCGCGGTAAAATGCCCGGCCCGGCGGCGGACACGCGCCACATGAGTATCTTCACGCAAAAATATATCGAAAAACTTTTCCGGCAGACGGGATTGCGTATGACGCATCGCTCGGGAGTGGACGCTTCGCCGGAATGGTTCTCCATGATCTCTTCTCGCTATCTCTGCAAGACCATTGCGGTTGAAGGCGCGAAGAGTTAGCGATGGCGCTCGTCGAGATAAAAAACTCCGACCGCAATCTTTTAACGCACACGACTTCGGGGCTGAGCGTCCAACTGTCCTCAGGCCAGCTCGATCCGCGCGAACCGATCTCCGAGATCAATCACTATCTGGCGCGCCGCAAGCTGTCGGACCGGCAGACCGCCTACCTCGAAGCGCTGAAGCGGCAGCTTATCTTTCGCGAGTTCGCCCGGAGTGCGCTGGAAGCGCAGACCTATAAATTTCCGCGCGGCTCGAAAACGAAGAGCTCGCGTGAATACAAGTCGATGATAAAGGGAGACACGGGAATTCCTTTGATTGACGCCTGTATCCAAGATTTGAAAAACGGACTGCCCCACAACCGCGCAAGGCTGCTGCTGGCGCGCTGGGCGATTCGCAATGCCAACATCGATCCCGTATTAGTCGCGGACTTCTTCAAGCAATACCTGACCGACTACTCGCCGGTCATCAATACGTTCAATATCGTCAGTGCCGCTTCCGGCGCGGTCTTCGGTGAGGCGAGCTACCGTACCTCGAATCCGGTCACGGCGGCTAAACGGCTCGATCCCGATAACGGCTACATTAAAATGTTCGGATTCAATTCGCAGACTCCCGACCCCGACGCCCTGACCGCGCTCAAACTTGGCACGGAACTGTGGAAGCAGCGTTGGCAGGAAGCGCGCGCGAATGACAGCTTCATCCGCAAAAACCTCTGGCCGACCCAAGACAAGGATCGCGGCGCCTACTTCATCCTGAACCGCCTCCCCGCCCGCGGCCCCTTCGGCCCGTACTACAAAAAGTACCTCGCTCGGGAAGGGGAGATGGTAGGATAATGAAAATTGTCCAGGACGATATTGTCGGCTATCGTGAAATGTGCGATCGCGAGAATGCACAAGTCCTGCAGCGGGGAATGAATTTTCATTTTAATGGTGGTGATAGTATCCTGTTGATGAGTCTGCGAAAGAATGCTCCATATAATGACAGAATCGAGGACGATGGTCGTATTCTTATCTATGAAGGACATGATATTCCAAAAACAAAGGAGATTGATGATCCTAAGAGATACGATCAACCACTTAAGACACCTACTGGAAAGTTAACTCAAAATGGACTGTTCCATCAAGCAGCACAAAGATATAGAGGGGGCGAAGGCGAAGCAGAATTAGTTCGAGTCTACCAGAAACTCTTTGATG
>JAHIZR010000057.1 GCA_018814465.1 bacterium
CCGCGCGCGATCACACGCAACAAGAACTCAGAGAAAGCGAAGGCGCTCGCGAAGCAGGGCGTGGAAGTGGTCGAAGCGGATATCGACGATGTGGAGAGTTTGAAGCAAGCATTCGCGGGAGCTTACGGCGCATACTGCGTGACCTTTTTCTGGGAGCACATGTCACCGGAGAAGGAACTGCAGGAGGCGGAGAACCTGGCGATTGCCGCGGGTTACAGCGGGATTCAGCATGCGATCTGGTCGACGCTGGAGGATACACGGAAGTGGGTTCCTGTAAATGATACGCGGATGCCGACGCTGAAAGATAAATACAAGGTTCCGCACTTCGATGTCAAGGGGGAAGCGAACAGCTTTTTCACGAAGTACAAGGTGCCGACAACTTTTCTGCTGACATCTTTCTATTGGGATAATTTCATTCACTTCGGAATGGGACCGCAGAAGGGACCGGATGGGAAATTAGCAATCACCTTCCCGATGGGCAATAAGAAACTGCCCGGCATTGCGGCGGCGGATATCGGCAAGTGCGCCTTCGGAATTTTCAAGGCGGGCTCGAAATATATCGGGCAGAGTGTCGGCATCGCCGGCGATCATGTTACCGGAAACGAGATGGCGGATACGCTGTCGGATATCATCGGAAAAGAGATCGCCTACAACGAAGTTCCGCCGGACGTCTATCGCGGATTCGGATTTCCGGGCGCGGATGACTTGGGCAACATGTTTCAGTTCAAACAGGAGTTCGAAGACTACTTCTGCGGTGCACGCAGCCTTGATTTCTCCCGGTCGCTGAATCCGGCACTGCAAAGCTTTGAGGCGTGGGCAGCGGAGAATAAAGAGCGGATTCCGATTGGGGAATAGGTTGCTGTGGGAAAGAGTTTGTTTAAAACCGTCCCCTCTTTATCCCCCATTGAATAAGGAAAAGAAAGCAGGCTCCTCGATTGAGGAGCCTACTTTTATTATAACCTTAAATTTCTTTAGGGTGTTGATGTGATGATGTAGAAATAGCGATCGGTGCCGGCGGCTATAATGCCGACATCGGTGTAGAAGGGGTCTTCAGTTGTGTCGAGCAGAGTTGCAGGAGTCGGTGTGAAGATGGATTCGGTATCACGGTAAATATTATAGACGGCGGCACCGGGAATCGCTCCCCACATCAGAAAAACATCCGGCTGCATTTCTTTGATGACGAGGTCCTGAATCGGACTCAAGGGCGATACCGCGAAGGTTGGATGCAGGAAGCCGGCATGAAGCGTGAAGGAATCACTGGCAGAGATTCCAGGAGGTGTCGCCTGGCCGATAGTGCAGACAAGCGCATAATTCTCTGATGTCGATGTTTCTCCTGTGGATGCAACTACCGAATGGGTGATCGTATAGTTCTCGCTGTTTCCCTGGGCAAATATAAGCAAAGGGATCAGCAGGAAGAGCAGAAATCGTGTCATCACAGCCTCCTATTTGCTCGGATCAATGCAGCCATTAGGACCGTCACAGATCAGCGGCGGACCACAGAGTTCACCTTCGTCGACTTCCCAGTCGCAGTTGTCATCCAAGCCGTTGCAGATTTCGAATGCACCCGGGTGAGCATCGGGATTGTCATCCATACAATCATTGGCTGTCAGCGCTAAATAAGGATACTCAGGCTGACATAGACAACGCAGATCTATGTTCCACATATCTCCATATCCATCTTCATCATAATCGGCATAGTAATTCGTGCATCCCGTCAGGTTTTCGCCTTCGTCAGCCCCCCCGCTGCAATCATTGTCGTATCCATCACAAACTTCTGGATTTCCCGGATACATGTCCGGGTTGGTATCGTCGCAATCATCCGCTGTTGTGAGCGTATAGGGAGGCGTTGGCGAACAGAGACACTGACTGTTGTTTTCATCTCCATGGCCGTCTTCATCGATGTCAGCATAATAGACCGTGCAATCGACAGGATTGTCGTCTACTAACGAGTTACAGTCATTGTCCACACCGTCGCAGACTTCAGGTGCGCCGGTGTAGGCCAGCGACTCGGTGTCGTCGCAGTCTCCGGGATTGTCGACATAACCGTCCGGCTGAACGCAGGAGATCAGAGGCGATGATGGATCGCCGTAGCCGTCCTCATCCAAGTCGCGATACCAGACAGTTAAAAAGCCTTCGTCAATGACACCATTGCAGTTGTTGTCCTTGCCATCACAGATCTCGGCAGCGGCAGGATTCACGTTCGGATCCCAGTCATCGCAATCCGTACCTCCTGCAGAGAGTTTTTCGTAGCCATCGCCGTCGGCATCCGGCAGCGAATTCAGATGCTGGATCATTTCCAGAGTGTTTTCAATACTGATAGACTCGACGGTTCCTGATCTCCTCGCATAAGGAACGCACGAGAACCGGGTTAGCGGCATCATTTCGGAATCCGTATCTATGGTAATTCCAAGCCAGAGTTCAGGCAGAGCAAACAGGCTGTCGGGGATCGGTGTTGGGAATCCCAAGAGCAACTCAAAGTAGCCGTTCGTGATTTCAACGTCTTCGAAAACGTCGCTCCATAATGGCGTTCTATCTATTTCGCTATCATAAATTGTAACGCCCATGTCTTTCACGGCGGTGATCGCGTCGCCGGAAGGATCGGTCAAATGACCCTGATAATTGATCTGGCGGGGAATCTCTCCAAATGAATTAACTGCGAGCAGGGTCAGTATTACACTTGTCCAGAGTATCTTCATATCGAACCTCTACTGTGATGAGTTCTTTACACAATTAGTATAGACAGAGATGTCCGATATATCAATAGTCTCATATGTCTTAATGAAATTTATCACAAAAGACCACAGTTTATATAAACTGCGGAATTACGGACGCATTAAGCTGTGGCGGGGAGAGAGAAGAGGCTCTATCGGGATAGAGCCTCCTCTAAATTATTGGCGTGGGGCACTACGATTTGAAATTGTAGCCGAGGCTTAAAGTAAAAGTGCGCCCGAGAATGGGACCGTAGAAGAGCGCGGTGTCGGGGCTGATGCGGCCGGTGACAGGATCAAAGTAGTAAGGCTCGTCGCTTTGCAGCCAGTCGAAGATATTGTTCACACCAAAGGACGCGCTGAAGTTGTTCCAAGCTTTGCGAACGGATGTATTCCAAAGCACATAGGTGGGAGACTTATCGCGTCCGCGTCCCATCGGCAAGTATTGCGAGCCATAAACGTTGGCGTTAACATCGGCGGAGATGCCGGACCGTTTCCAGTCGCGGCCCAGCATACCGTCGGCGGTGTAGGTATACTGCAAATGTGAGTCGTGCCACATACCGTTCAGATAGTAGCGGTTCTGTGAACGGGAAAATCCGGCTTTGGTTTTCCAGCCGTTCTGATGCAGCCACTGCGCCTGCAGCTCAAAGCCGCGAGCGAAGGCAGCGGAAGCATTCGTGTAGAGCACGCTGTTGCCGTCGCCGAGTTTGATAATCGCCTTGCTTGAAAAATCAGTCAAAAAGAGATTCGCATCGACTCGCGCCGTGTAGCTGCGAGTTGTCCAACGCTGACTTAAGGCGGCGGAAAAGGCAACGCTGCGCTCCGGTTTTAGTTGTTCGTCAAGCGTCATGTTTTCAAAGCCCGCCATCGCGGCGGCGTCGAGCGAGAAGATATTCACCGGGCGATAGCCGGTGCCAGCGGTGAAGCGCAAGGTGGTGTTCGCTCCGGCATCATAGGCGAGGGCGAGCCGGGGCGTCGGGACAACACCGTCGTCTTTATAGTATTCCGTGCGAGTGCCCAGCAGGATCGCCAGATTCGCGCGCGGGTGCCAGTTGTGTTCGGCGACGAAGGCCGGGACGGTCTGCTGCAGGTCGGTTTGAGAATTCAGTTCGAGATTATCGTTGTAGTCTTCCGCATGGACTCCGGCTTCGAAGGTTGTCGAGTGCATGGCATTCCAGAAGCGGTTCAACGTCAGCGCGGCGATGCCGAGCTTCTGTTCGGCGTTGAACTGCTGGACTCCATACCAACTGTTCTGATCGTGATTCACCAGCGCGCCGCGCGCGGACCACTGTGTGATCTCACCCTTAGGAGCCTTCCAGGTGGCCGACAATTCCTGACGGCGCGTGAGAATCTCGCGGCCATAGAGCACGGATGATCCGCGATCGGAAGTGGTCCAGTCGAGGTCGCCCGCGAAACGGTTTTCCCAATAGGCGCGCGCGCCGAGTGTCAGCTTGCTTTTGTTGAGCGGGAGATCGACGAGATATTGGACATTAGAGCGTTTGTATTCGGGGCGATCGGTGATGCCGTCGCTGTCTTCGTCGATGCGCGTGGGTTCGGTGCCCAGATTCATGGACAAGCGCATGGGATATTTCTGCGACAAACCGGAGCCGGCGAGATAGAGACTGCTCTGACCGTATTGATCGGAAGACATGCGGGCTTCGTAGGAGTTCGTCTGGGCCGGGGCGCGCGTATTCAGATTCATGGATCCCGCGATAGCCGCGGAGCCGTTTAGACTGGAGCCGGAGCCTTTGACAAGCTCGACACTGGAGATGTCACTGGCTGAAATACCATCCAGACCATAAAGTGTTCCCACTCCGCTGTAGATGGAGAGTCCGTCCACCTTTACTTCGGTGTAGGAAGCCTCCATACCCTGCATGCCGACGCCGGTCGCGCCGCACATCGCGCAGGGACGTGTTTTCAATCCGGTTTCGCCGGCGAGCGCACTCATCAGGTTGCCGGTCGTTGATTTCTCGACCAGGTCTTCGCCCTGAATAATTTCGGTGCGGACGGCGCGATTATCAGAGACGCCGGATGTGGTGCGTTCGGTTTCAACTTTAACTTCGCCCAGTTCGAGCGGAGATGATGCGAGGCGGAGCGATAGAGATTCAAGGCCGGACTCGGAAACAGAGATTTCCTTACGGATGGTTTCATAGCCCAGCATGGAAGCCTGAATCGTAAAGTTTCCGGGCTGAATATTCTCCAGAGTGAAGAAGCCTTGCGCATCAGCGGTAGCGCCAATCGATAGACTTTCGATTTGAACTGTGGCGAAGGGGACAGGCTGGCCTGTCTCGTCGATGATTTTGCCGCTTACGGACGCCGCAAGCGAAATTTGTATGGCTGCGAACAGTGCCGTGATTATTATGATCAGTTTTGACATTTGCCTTATTTCTACCTCCAAATAAAAAAGACCTGCCGGACAAGCGGCAGGTCTTCAAATGAATACCTGTTAACCGTTGTTTCCTGCTTAGGCGGCGAGTTCCGATCACAAAGGACGGAGATCTCCCGCGAGATTATCAGCAGGAAGCCGTAGGAGGTCTGATCAGGTCAAAGGTAAAGCCAGCGGGATAGACTGCGGGAAAGTCAGCAATAACCGGTTCGACGGACATAGTGACTTCAGGCAAGATATCTGTTTCATGCAGGTAGACCAATCCGGTGCAGGCACCGGTATGGGCAAAGGGGCAGGAAGCTTTCGAACAGCCCGCGCCATCGGAATGACAGCCCTGCTCAGAGGCTGCTTCACTCTTGCTGCAACAGTCAACTTCAGCACTCGGAGTACACCAGCCGAGACCGCAGACCAGCGGAATGCTCATCGCGTTCAGGAGAGCAAGAAGGGTCAGCATGGATATACAACGACCAATCCTGAGAAGGCGGGTGTTTGTTAGGGGCTTAGAAGTCAATTGTTATTGCGAGTTTATTGTCAACACGTAATATACAAACTCGATTGGCCGGAGTCAAGTTCCCTTATGCTTGAAATAAGATTCCGGCCGGGATGCGCACCTCAAAGGACTCGATAGCAGAATGATTTCTGTGCTTAGCCCGGCTCGGCGAAAGAAGACTTACCCCCCCTACCCCCCCATTTGTCTGCGACGAAATGGTGGGGAGAAATTGTTCCTTAACAAATAAGCCAAAGATTATTTCTTGGGCTTATGATTTATTGGAATTAATATTACGGAGAGAAGCGCTATTTCAAGAGCATCACCTTGGTCATGGTTGTTTGAGTGCCGGCGCTTAGTCGGACGAGATAGAGTCCGGTGGCGAGGCTAGCGAGATTTTCATGGATAGAGTACTCGCCGGGAAGCTGAGCGCCGAGGTTTGTTGTGCGCACAACTTGTCCAAGCGTATTGAAGAGTTCAAGTTTGATGACGGCGGAAACGTCGACAGAATAACGCAACGTGACATCGCTGTTGGTGGGATTGGGAAAAGCGGAAAGGATGAGGGATGAGGGATGAGGGATGAAACCATCGTTAACAGCATCGGAAGTATCGACAAAGAAACTGTCAATGATCGCGGTGAAGCAATCCTGATTGCCCAGCCTCGTGTCCGTCCAGACGGCGAGCGCTTCGTTGCCGAAAGCCGTCCAGCCGATATATTCGCCGATCAGTCCCGCATCCAAAGAACCCGCGCCCGGATTACAGGATTCGGTGGTAATGCGCTCATTAGGCCGCCAGGTTTCGCCGCCGTCTTCGGAAACCGTAAAATAAAGATCCATCAAGAGATTGTTGGGATCATGGCGGCGATCGTAAAAGGCTACCCACACACGCCCGACTTCGTCAACCGTCAGCCACGGATGAAACTGGTCCGCGGGAAAGATGACGTTGTCATCGTTCAGGATGGCCGGTTCCGACCAAGTATCGCCGAGGTCGTCGCTGTAGGAGAAATAGATATCCAGATCGACTAACTGCTCGGAGTTTGCGTAAACCATAAACAATCTGCCGCGGTGCGGACCGTCGCTGTGATCGATTCCCAGCGGCGCGAAAGAATAAGTAGCGAGCGAAGGATTAATCTCGGCGTGGACAAATTCCGGTCGCGCGATTACTGAGGGTGTGCTGAATGTTTCGCCGCCGTCCAGAGACTTGGAAAACCAAACCGCAGGATTCCACCATGTCCCAAACTCGTAGCCGTCCCAGGTAATATAGACTTCGCCGTTCACACCGATGGCCACATTCGACCACTGCAGAGAGATCTGGTCAGGCGAGACTACGATGGGCTCCGAGTAGGCTTCGCCGAGGCGTTTATGAGTGCAGACAATCTTGGTGGAATCAAAATTACCCGGTCCGTCGCTGTAGAAACGGGACCAGACACAGTAGAATGATCCGTAATAAGGGGAGAGCGCCGAGGTATCAACGGCAAGCATCTCCTTGTCTTCAAAAGAGGAGAAATCGGTTGTATGCGCCGCCCAGACGCTGTCCCGCCACGTGATCCCGCCGTCATAGGAGGAAATCTGCAGCATTCCGTTTTCGGTGTAACCCGGATTGTAGCTGATCATCATTGCCGTGAAGACGCCCAGATCATCCACCACCAGCACCGGGTCGCTGGCTTGCTCGTAGTACATCTGGGGAAACAGGGCATCCGTCCAGGTTTCGCCGTAATCGAAAGTATAGCCCACACCGACGCGACGGTAGCCCAGCCGGAAATCGCGCCAGACAACCACGCGGTTAGCGGGTGCCATGGGATTGATGCAAGCCTGCTGTTCGTTCTGAATCTGTCCTGAATCGTCGGTGTTGATGCGCCGGTTATCATAGTCATCGAGGGAGCGGCCGTTCCAGTGCGGCGTGATGTCGTGACGCCAAAAATTGTGCGGTGTTTCGCCAATCTCAAGCGGCTTCACTTCGGCAAGGGCGGAAAGTGTGAACACCGCGAGCAGTGTTATGGTTAAGATCAGGCAGCGCATGGGTAAACTCCCAAAGATGGATTGTTTCTCGGCAGCGACGAAGGGCAAGGCTGAGAATGTCTATACAGGTGTGCTATTGAAATTTTGATATTTGAAGCCACTTAGTCAACAGGGGAGGGGAGAAAAACACATATACTATGTTCTTGTTATACAGTATGATATGAAAATCAGGTTAAGATTTACAGAGAGGCTGAAGGGGGAAGAAAAGGAGAGAGGATAAAGGAGAAAGTGGAAATCCTTAGTTAGGGATGAGGGCGGAGGGATGAGGGATGAAGAAAAACCTGAAACGTGAAACTTGAAACCTGAAGGAAGAGACCCCCCTTGTGTTCCCC
>JAHIZR010000451.1 GCA_018814465.1 bacterium
AGTACCTCGGCCAGAGTCTTGGTGCCGTATTTTTTGAGCGCCAGTTCGAGCGCCGCCACTTCACCCGGAGTTCCCGCGGCCAGGACTCCCATCGTGGAGAGGTAAGAGGGACTGGTTGTATCCTTCGGTACGAACATCAGGCGAGTTGCGCGGGCCGGAGCGGTTTCCCGGCCATCGATGGTTACTGAAGTGCCGTCGGCGAGCCGGATCACGATAAAGCATCCGCCTCCGATTCCGCTGGAGAAGCTCTCGGTGACGCCTAAGGCGAAGGCGACACCCACGGCCGCATCAATGGCATTCCCGCCGCTGCGAAGGATATTCACTCCCACTTCCGTAGCCAAAGGATCCGCGCTGGAGACCATGGCGTTTTTACCCCACACGGGCAGGGGTGAGGCGGCATTCGAAATAGAAATGAATACGGAGCACAGCAGTGCAAGCGACCATAGCCAATGACGCATGAGATGATTTCCTTTTTTGAAGCTCTGAAGTTTTTGAAGAATGAGAAAGTCCGTCGGGAGAAGCTGATTCGGCGGGATAGAAAAACCGGCTTATCGTGAGGGCGGCAAAGCCCCTTTAACGACATAAAACCGCTGCGTTACCACCCCTATTCGGTTCGATACGCTGATCGCGCCATTCGTCTGCTGCTGATCATCGGTATCGAAGACATTCGGAATAACGAAGCGATTGAGCGTGGTGCTGCCTTCATAAGTTTCGAAGGGACCGTCCGCGGAGGAGGAGCTGTAGATTTTGTACACTTGATTAATATCGTCTTCCCAAGAAAGAATCAAATCCGAATGCGATCTTCGCGCAATCAGTCCCTGCGGCTGGACAACAACGACATTTCGCACGCCTTCGACTTTGACATCGTCAATGTACCATCCTTCGCGGTGACTGTAAGCATCACTGCCGAAGCGGAAGCGAATCTGGATACTACGGCCGGCGAAGTCCGACAGGTCGACTTCATACTTGGTCCAAGCCAGATACCCCGAGAAGCACGGTTCGCCCGGCATAGGTCCGGTATGCGGGGTAATTTCGGTTTCGACCCAGCGGAAAGTATAGGGGTATCCGGCAGTCGGCGCGATCGTTTCGAAGGGTCCGCCGTCAACCGAGATTTGAATCAGGCCGCCGTCATACGCGGAATCCGGATAAAGTCCGGATTGCTGCGCATAGATATCCGACCAGAAACTCAAGACAGAAGAGTCCGGCAAGTCCTCAATAACGGGCGAAATCAATCTCGCGTCGAGTCGGTCAAGATAGTAGCCCGTGCCGGAATCTCCGCATTTGTAGGATGTTGTTCCGGAAACCGATCGTTCCGTGGACAGATGCCACTGATCATACCAGCCGTCACCCGCTTCATGCGTCCATGCCGGCGCTCCTGTTTCAAAATCCTCGCTCAGCAGAGGCGGTCCGATAACCGCATGCAGAATAATCGTGGTATCCAATCCCGAGAAAGCGGTAATGCGCAGCGACAGCTCGATCCCGAAGGGTTCCGGCACTCCTCCGTCAAGATCAATCAGAAACGGCGTCTCATTTACCACAGTATCATAGACCGCAGCGTCATTCCAGATTGAAGCGGAGACTGTCGTTTCCGCGAACGGGCTGTTGGATTGAAGCTGTCCGGTGATGCCGAATAGATCGAGGTCCCCGTTGTTCTTGAGCGTCACACTCAGCGCGATCTGCTCGCCCGCTTCCATGATGCCGTCTCCATCCCCTGAGAATTCCTGAAACTCGGCATTCAGGATCCGCACGGCCTGATCCGGCGGGACCAGAGCTTCCGCATATCTTGAGATAAACAGGTTGGCGGGCAGATTTTCCAGACACAGCGAATCAATCCGGGAAGGGGCCGGCCAGAAGCCGTCATCGGCGCTGCCCACCTCAATCGTGAACGAGAATATTTTCCTTTTCGTTGTCTGCTGACCATAGCCCCAGTCGTTGGCGTCGCCGTTGGTGGGATAATAGAGCGCCTGCCAGACCGTGCCCGGCTCGTAATAGACACCGTATACCTGTTCGATCAGATAGGACATCGAGTCCGCCATAAATGAGAAGATGTCGTTGTCCTCGGTCACTCCGCCCATGAATTGTTCGGTTCCCCAGGGATAGATCACAAGATTTGAATAGGAATGGTAATTAATCGCCGCCATGAAATGGCGTGACTCGATAAACAGTCTTAGCGAATCGGTTTCGGGTTCCGAAAAGGCATACGGTCCGCGATAAGAAATGCTGGATGAATCGGGACTGGAGCCCTCGTCATCAAATCCCCAGCCGATACTCCAATTCCGGTTGAGATCGACGCCGAAAACGCCGCCGCCGTTATCCCGGCGGTTTTTGCGCCACATGCCGCCGCCTTCAGGGAAAGTCAACTCGTTATACAGGTACCCATCCGGGTTGACGCAAGGAATCCAGTAGAATTCGCGGTTCTCGAGTAAATAGGTGGCTTCGTTCCCGGAGCCGGGAAGGTAATTGTCGGTGAGATAATCGAAGAAAACGAAGAGCAGCTCGACGGTGATGACTTCGCGGGCGTGAATCGCCGAGGTGAAGAGCAGTTCGAGCTCGGGCTCATCGATCCCGGGATTATCGCTGAGCTTCATACACCAGATGGGATTGCCTTCGACCGAGGACCCGATGCTGAATTTTTCGGTTGTAAGATCCGGATGCTCAGAATGAATCAGATCCATCGCGGCTTCGATCTCGGCGAAGGTTTTATATCCTCCCATATCGTCGAGATGTCCTTCACTTCGCGCCCGCCTCGCGTAGTGCGCTTCCATATCGGGGATCAAGATCTCAAAACGGAAGCCGTTCGCCTGCAAGTACTCGACATCTTCCGGCAGCGCGGCCATCCAGCGGTCGTCCCGGCTTTGACCGGGAATCAGATCGAATCTTCCTTGTTCCAGGAAAGCGATCTGCCGCGCTGATTCAGGATAGAGCTCGATCAGGGCATGATGCGGAATCCCGGCATAGACCGGAATCCGGATCAATAGACAGATCAGGAGCATGATATGTCCGCGAATTACTCTCATACTGATAGAAAACCTCGATAAGGCAGTCTATTCAGAGGCTTGCCCGGCGGCAGCGGCGCATAAGCGGATCTCGTAGAGCCGTGCTTCCTCTTCCGGACAGGGAATGACGAAAAAAGTATCCGAAGTCATGCCTTCAAAATGCGTCAGCTCATTTTCGTCGGGACCGCCGCTGTAAATGCAGTAAAACGATGTCGGGAACGGTTTCCAGTTCAGCACGAGACTATCAACCTGCTTTTTGATAGTCAAGTCAGCGTCGATTTCTCCCGGTGTAATCATATAGAGTTCCACGACACCGTAGGGCAGGGCGGGATCCGTGCTTTTAACGATCAGAGACCAGTTTGATGAACCGCTGAACAGGTCGCTGTTGGTAATCCGAAGCGGGATATCCTGGCTTCCGCCCGGCGGGATGGAGCCGCATGAATGATCGAGTATTCTGCAAGCTGCCGCTTGGGACTCCTGTTGATAGATCCTCAGCATCATTCCGCTGGCAATATAATTCTGTCCGAAGCCGATCGGGAGCGCATTCCCGGCATGACCTCCCTTGATTCCGATGATTGTGTAGACAGTATTTGTTCCTACATTCGCATAGACAAGATCGATGATGCCATTGGAGTGCAGAACGATTTGGAAAGTGGATTCGCTCCCGGGCCGGTTGAAGCGGCGGATATCCGTCCATTGAATAATAAACCGTTCATCGGCTTCATCGTAATAACTGGTGATGCTCCCGCCCGCCGACGGATCCAGATCAATCCAGAACGGCGCGATAATATAGAACGGGCTTCGGAACGGATCATCATCCAGCCGGCAGTTCGATCCGCCGTAGAAAATCGACCAGAAAGAGATGAAGCCATTGGAATTGATCGTGAACTCTTTGAACCGTTGATCGTAGAATTCAAATTCCCACGGCAGTTCGAAGGTTTCAGAGGTCATATCATCGCCTGTCACTCCGGTCGGTTCTCCGATCGCCGAGATGTCGGTAAATTCGTAAGCCGGACCGCCCGCGTCTCGCGAGTCGATCCAGCAGTATCCGAAAGCATCCGGACCGCCCTCGTCCAGAGCGGAAGGTCTTGGTTGCCGAACAGGTTCATACCCTTTGGGAGGAACGTATTCTTCGCCTTTCGGATCGCTGGGCTGGATGGGTCCCGACGGCAGCAACGGTTCCTCCTTGGATGAGACATCACCGCCGAACGGATATTCGTTGATCGAAGCGCGATAGCCGAGCGGTCCCGCGCCTTGATTCGTTAGAGTAATAACGGTGTCGATATGTTCGCCGGGATCAAGCGACAATTCGAGAACTCCGGCATCAATCGCCAGCGACGGGCTGGCATTCAGGAGGTCGCTGTCTGTGAAGCGGATTGCCAGTCCGCTGCTGATCGGCGTTGCATGAGTTTCATATTGGCCGTCGAAAACATAAGGCAGGTAGAATGAGCCGTTCGCGGCGTCGAGACCGACCGTGGCCGTGTTGGCGGAATCAATTTCGCCGTACATGACGTCAACGACGGTGGCTCCGGATTGTGTTTCAATGACTTCAGAATCGTAGATCCAAATCTCGAGTGACGCCCGTCCGTTTTCTTCCGGGAACGGTCGATAGCGAGGCACTTGAAACCACTCCACGATAAAGACGGCATTTTCCGGTTCATACCGGGCATGAATGCTGCCGCCCGGGCCGTCAATCGTGTCATCGAGATCATCCCAGAAAGCAAAAACGGCCGGAACTTCCAGCAGCGGCAGTGCCGTATTGAAGTAATTATATAGATCGCCGCCGAAGGTGATATTGCCGTTGGCGTTAATCCACATCCGGTCATAGGTTTCTCCGTAGAACGTCACGGAGAAAGGCAGCATAATTTCTTCCGAGCCGTCATCGTACAGATTGAACTGAACGCCGCTTCCGCCCTCTTCGGGAGCCAGGCCCGACCAGTCAAAAACCGGACCGTTCGGATCATTGCTGTCGCATACATAATAGCCGTATTCATCCGGATCGCTACAGACAAAGCTTGGATTCAGTGGAAGTACGATTTCGATCTCGGTTACGCCGGCGGTGATAACTTGAATGTTGTTGACAACCGTTTGCCCGCATTCCGGTGAAAAGGCACGGAGATGATAGAAGCCGGCCGGGAGGCTGAACAAGAATCTGCCATTCGCATCCGTATAATCATCCGGTACGGCTAAGTTGAGAACTTCCACCTGCGCACCGACAGCGGGCCGTCCCCGGCAGTCGATGACCGTACCTGTCAGAGTCCCATTGAGGCTTGCGATGAGATCAATATCATATGTCAGCGTGTCCTGCGGATCCACCTGCAGCCAGGCGCTGAAGATCTCCTGAGTCGGAACCACGACTTGAATTTCGAAGGGCAGCCAAGCGGGAACGGCAAAGATAAAATGCCCCTCTTCATCACTTGTGAAACGGTGGGGGTGATCCGGCAGGTAAATTTCGGTCTGGACCGGAAGTCCCAGCTCATCGGTAATCACGCCTTCAATCCAGCCGATGCCGGTTAACGCCGCGTACACGGCCATGTAAGCATCAAGACGGCCATGCCCGCTGATATTGTCATTGCCCCAGTTATTCATATCAACCGCGGTCAGCGCGATCA
>JAHIZR010000452.1 GCA_018814465.1 bacterium
CGAGACGGAAATGTCATGAAGGGATGACAGGCTCCGACTCCCGCTCCCAGCCGCTCAAGTCGAGTAAAAACTTCAACCCCGAGGGCTCCGGCGGTATGCAGAACGGCAAGCTTTTTCCACGGCAGCTTCTGCCTTGAGAGCCCCGTTGCCACCTTCCCGATCTGCAAATCCGGCACCGCCACCAAGATAAGCCCTGTCTCAGCAGGGAGTTGACTAAGACTGTCGCTCCAGTTGACCCCCAGCTCCCGCGCGAAGCGGCGGTCTGCACTCGTATCCAGTCCAATCACCGTCAACAGCCGATAGTCCGACTTCACCATCGCCCGTGTCAGTGTCCGGCCCACAGCCCCCGGACCAATCAGTGTGAAATTTATCTTTGACATGCCAAAATGTACTCCGATCCGACCGTAAATGCAAGCCTCTTTTGCTGTTCAAGCTACGAAAAGAGAGGAAGTTAGCTTGACTTTCGGACGTTTATTCCTTAGATTTTTAGCTGACTCAATAGCGAATTTTGGGTTCCTTAGATCATACTCACTTAACGAAGACCTTGCCTAAGGCTGAAGGATGAAGCCATGATTGGAAAAATCTCTGACCGCACCTGCCGCTTGAATTTCTATGTCCATAAGCCGGACGGAACCTGCCGCACCTATTCCGCTGATGCGTGGGGCTATGGTCAACTCAACGAGAAAAAGTGTCTCGTTATTCGTGACACCGCCATCCAGAAGATGCGCGTGCTCGGCGCGATCCTGCCCAAGACGCACGTTCCCAAGGAAGACCGCGACCTCGTTCAGCGCGTGCATATCGTCGAAGAAGGCTTGATGCCGTCCGAATGCCACGAGTACCGTTTCATGATCGAGCCGATTGACGATATTGCCGCCATTAAAATCCTGAACGGCCCACTGATCGAACCCGCCCGTCTGGTAGGAGACGACCTGTATATATAGCACTGAAGTGGATTAGAACACTTGCATTAAGATTCCGGCAGGGTACCGCGCCCAATTAATTTCGCAACAAGTAAGATGTTCGGCGCTTAAACCCTGTTGTAACAGAGCCTTTGGAAATTCTCAAATAACCGGACTAAAAAGTATGGGGTATTAAATGCTTTGGATTCCTTGTTTGATGCGATACGAGTTAGCCCAACACACCAAACGCCTCTGTGAGGAGTAAACTATGTGGCTGGCACTGATGATTGCCGCGGTCGTCTCGACCGCGGCCTCCCAGCCACTCGACACGATGTGGCAACGGACTTTTGGCAGCGGGGATTGCACGACGTGGGGCTTTGTCGGGTTGGATTCCACCGGCTGTCTGATCGGCGGCGATCTGACCAATCATGATAATTGGGAGGACGCGGATATTCTGATCTATCGTGTGGATCCCGCCGGCAATTGGCGCTGGAGCTATCACTATGGCGAGCGCGAGTACTATGAAGAGATGTATGACGTCTGGCGTATGCCCGAGGGTGGATTTTTGGTTTACGCCTTGTGGTCGGAGCTTGAACCCGGTAATGGCTATCGTTTCCTGATTCGGCTGACCGATGAAGGGGATACGCTGTGGACAAGATCGATTGAATTTCAGTTGCCCGACAGCGTATCCATCGCGAAGGTAGAACTTACCCGTGACGGCAGACTGCTTCTGGGCGGCTGTTCGAGGCGAACCCATTGGGGTAATTGTGATATGTTCTATGCGCTGGCCGATCTCAATGGCGATACGCTGTGGACCGGACAGTATACGGATGGCGAGACGGATGACGATATGATAGCCACCGCTGTGGCTGAAACGCCCGACGGCTATGCCTTTGCCACGGATGTTGCGATCGGTTTCGGACGAGAGTATTGTCTTCTATTAGTCGATTCCCTCGGAGAGGTTCGCAGTTTCCGGCAATGCCTATATGCGCCATTGGATAACCACTTGTTGGGAATGACAGCGTTGGGAGTAAATGGTTTTTTACTGTTCGGTTGGCGGTACCAAGAGATAGATCCAGGGATAAACGGACTTATTCTATATACAGATTCTAATGGCGATTCTTTGTGGCTTGTCGAGTTAAATGGTGATTTGTTCACGGACCAGATAAGCCATGCCATCGAGACACAGGATGGAGGGGTATTAGCCGTAGGAGAAAGGGACTGGGATCATGACGGAGCTTGGTGGGGGATTGATGTTTTGGCGGTAAAGCTGGACAGTACCGGTGTGCTTGAATGGGAAGCAACTTACGGCACCGTGAATAAGGATGAAAGGGCAGAATATGTGTATCAACGACCGGACGGCGGTTATCTGATCGCGGGTACAAAGCACATGACTAACGGCTTCAACTATCTTGTCATCAGCACATGGCCGGAAGGCTGGGAAGCGGCGGCTGAAACGGAGTTGTATCCTGTCGAGTTCACCCTTAAACAAAACTACCCGAATCCCTTCAACGGTGAGACCCGGATTGATTTCTCGCTGGAAGCCACCGCGCCCGCCAAGCTGTCCGTTTTCGATGTGCTGGGCCGTGAAGTGAAAACATTGGCCGACGGCAAACTCGCTGCCGGGAACTACAGCTATTACCTGCACGGCGACGATCTTCCCTCCGGCGTCTATCTCTACCGCCTGCAAGCCGGAAATACCGTTGCCGTGAAAAAGATGGTTCTCCTGAGATAATCCCAACCTTAAACTTCCCATCATGTTCTTAACTCTGCTCCCCGCCACGCTGGGCGTGACGCTTATCACCTGCTGGATCATTACCAGGCTCTTCTCAACCTCGCTCGGCAAGATTCTGCAGCGCATCATCAAAGATGAGATCGCCGCCGCCTGGAAGCGCTACATCATGTTCGCGATCTACGTGGTCGGCATCTCCTCCAGCGTGCAGATCTGGAACCTCGAGCGCTACATAGAAGGTTTTCAGAGGACTAAAGACGGCGCTGATGTGCTGCCGGTGCTGAACAGCGAGACTTGGGTGCTGGAAGTCTATCGCGCCGTCATCGGCTCCCTGCAAGGCATTGCCTGGGCATTGTTGCTCTTCTTTCTCGCCAGTCTGATCGCGTTCGTCATCGTCCGCAACGGCGAGCGGATGCACAAAGAAGAGAACCGCAATCCGGAATCCGTCCGCTGAATTTCTTTTTGTGTTATTCTGAACTAAGTAAAGAGCTAATCTTCGTAGCGTCTTCACAAGTAAAACAACTCACGTTTGTATACTCAATGAAATGTCCTCAATGCGAAAAAGAAGTATCAACTAGATTCTGCCCGGATTGTGGAGCAAGAGTCATCCATACTTGCGAGTGCGGAAGTGATATTGATCCCGGTGTTTCGTTCTGCCCAATGTGTGGAAAGCAACAACAGAAGCAATCTATTGATCCTACAGTAACTGTTGACACTTCCTTCTTTGTCGTATCGAAGCATGGAACAGGTGACTTCCAGAGTATTCAGGAGGCAATAGATAATTCGAGCATTGGATCA
>JAHIZR010000453.1 GCA_018814465.1 bacterium
CAATAATCAGCGCGAATCTTCCCATATTCCCCAATCCTTATCTGTTAGGTTGAATACCTTGACTTTGTGCGGATAAAGTTGCTCATTTAATAAGTATTATAAGCAAATAGCCCAAATTAGGCAAGCACAAACACTTAACTTAGAAAAACAATCGTAAACAATGGCAAATCCACAACCTCCGCAACAGAGAATCGATATCCGGCTGGACGAAAAGGTCGCTGAGGGCATCTATTCCAACCTCGCCCTGATGTCTCACAGCCCCGCCGAGTTCTTTCTTGATTTTGCCCGCATGGTCCCCGGCACCCAGAAAGCCTCCGTGCAGGCCCGCATCATCATGACCCCGCAGCATACGAAATTCCTCATGAACGCCCTGAAGGAAAACATCGAACGCTTCGAGAAGCAGTTCGGTGAAATCAAGCTGCACGGCAAGAATCCGCAGGAGGGAGCCGGACAATTCGGCTTCCGCACCGCTCCCGAACCCGAAGACAAGTAATCCACCCACAGCAACCCTTGGAGGGGTTCTTTATGAAGCGATCCCGCATCTTCATCCCTGTTCTGCTCGCCCTGACCGCGGGAGTGTTTTTCTCCTGCAAAGAAGACAAACCTCCGCAGCTTGATCCGCCAAGAGCCCCGATCCTGCTCGCGATTCTGAGCATCGGCCAGACCTCCGTTGAGATGAGCTGGTCGGATCAATCGCCGGACGAGAACGGATTCCGGATTGAGCGAAAAACCGCCGCGGGAAACTGGGAAACCGATGGAGAAGTCGGAGTCAATGTCACGTATTATGCCGCCATCGGCCTGACGCCCAGCACCGAGTATTCGTTCCGCGTCTTCTCCTTTAATGATGCGGGAGATTCGGATTCGTCCTCGAATGTCCGCACGATTACCACCCTCAGCAATGTGCTGCCTCCCATCCCGACTCTGGTTCAAGGCACCGCCACCAGCACGACCTCGATTCACGTGACCTGGCATAAACAGGGTGAGCCGGACAGTTTTCAGGTTGATCGCAGGACCTCCAGCGGGGATTGGATCGAACTGACCACAGTTACCGCCGATGTTGAGCAGTACGACGATACCGGATTAACTCCCCATACAACTTATTACTATCGCGTCGGAGCGATTAACGAAGCGGGCACGGCTTGGAGTGAGGAATCCGACCCGGTCACCACGCCCATTGAAGGCGCTCCCAATGCTCCGTCGAATCTTGTGGCGGAGGCAGTGATGGGAATCGGGGTGACGCTGACTTGGACGGATAACTCGGTGAATGAAGACGGTTTCTATCTCTACCGCAATATCAGCGGTCAGCAATTCCAAAAGATTGATTCGGTGGAAGCGGATATCACAACCTATTTCGACGCCATCGGAGACGCGGAAAACATCTATACTTACCGCGTGCGCGCCTTCAATGAGTTCGGAATGTCCAGCGAAGCGCAATCCGCGCCGGTCAATTATAAATACTGCTCGGACGGCATCATCCCCATTTGCCTTGGCAACGAATGGCGCTATCATGTCGAGGAAAACGGGCAAGATCCTTTCGAATTGCGCCGGGACATCGTGCAAGTCGGCTATATTCAGGGCTACGATCACTATCTTGTGATCGAGTATCCCTTCCCGATCGGTGACGCGGTCATCGATTCGACGATTTACTTGCGGAATTTCGAAGGCGAGGGCTGCAAAGCGGCGCCTTTCCCGCTGACCGGAAGTCAGACATCCGAACTGCTCTTCCGCTATCCAATCGGCAGTCTGGGCAGTCACTATTTTTATCGCGGAGACAGTATTTTAGTGATTTCCACCGGCACGACTAAAGTAGTCGGCGATCATACCTTCGATGGAGTTGTTGGCTATCAGCGCTTCTTGCATGGGCAGGGACGCAGCATCCGCTATTGGGTGAAGCCGGGCGATGTTGGTATTATTCTGGAAGAGGAAGTGGTTTCCTCTCAAATCGTGCTGACACGTGAAATCAATGACTGGATAATCAATAACTGATCGCTATCGAGCGAGAAGAAAGGGCGAACCAGTGCGGTTCGCCCTTTTCAGTTACTCGGAATTCCTTAACAGCAATAGACCGCCCTCCAAAGGGCCTCCATCCGGTTCGGCGAGGGTGAGCGACAGGTTGCGCACTTCGATTTCGTCTTCAATCAAGGGTTTCAGAATCGTTTGCTGTTCCCAGAGTCCGCCGATAATGACTAATCTTAACCGCGCCGCGCTTTGCGGGAGGTCTTCAATCAGCCGTTCAGCCAGTCCGACCAAATGCACAGTGGCCCGCCGGAGGATCTGCATGACACCCGGATCTTCCTTGGCAAAAGCGAACACCAGCGGAGCCAGACTGGCCCACCTTGCCGCCGAGAAACCGCCGGTGTAAACCCGCGATAAAATCTCTTCCGAAGTTTCCGCTCCGATCGTCTCCAGCACCTGTTCATGGAAGGCGGACAGTTCATTATGTTCCCACTCAAAAAGACAGTGCCGCAGCGCTTCGCGTCCCAGCCATGTTCCGCTGCCTTCATCGCCTAACGCCGTCCCCCAGCCTCCGGCGCGGAAAAATTCATGTCCGGCGGGATTTTGATAAAGGGCGATACTCCCGGTCCCCGCAATCAACAGGATGCCGTGTTTGCTCTTGGCGAAAGCTCCCGTGTAAGCCAAATGAGCGTCGGTTGTGACAATCGTTTCCGTTTCAGGCAAAAGCTCGTCGATGATCGCCTGCGCTTGCTCGAGTTCCGCGATTCGGCCCAAACCGGCCAAGCCGAAAACGGATGCGGTCAAGTAGCGGTCGGGCAATTGCGCGAGCAGCTCGGACAAAGCAGTCCGCAGTCCTGCTTCGCCGATACTATTGATGTTAGATGGTCCGACGGCGACTTCGCGGAGTACCCGGTCCGTGCTCTCTTCGATCAGCCAGCCGCGCGTTTTCGTGCCGCCGCCGTCAACAATCAAAACACTCATGGCAGGATATCCATTTTCAAAACGTTCTGGACGGTAAAATGATCGGACTGTTCCAGATCATTCAATAAGGATTGGTACACGCGAGTCACAGCGGACACGGCCTCCGCCCGGATATCGGTAATAAAGCTGGGATCCAGTTCGCTGTAGGACGGCCATTCGCGCAACGTGACATCAATATAATCCTGTGTGATCCGCACATCCTCCCGCTCCTCAGCGGTCAGCAGCTTCAGCAGCTCGGAATAGCAGCCCGCTTTCCAGACGATCTCGCGGGCTGCCTGCGGATCGACCATCGGCTGCGAAGAAATCTTCAGCATATTCTTCTGATAGTCATCGATCATCCTGCTCCTCACCTCTTGCGGATACTGGTCAAAGAACCCCTCATCAAGCTTCTTTTGAAAGAGCAGCTGCGCTTCCCGGTGTGAATCATCAATACGATCCAGAATGCCGCGGGCTTTGGCGATGACCTGACCTCGCGCGATGGATTTGAGCGCTTCCCAGTCTCGCGGCAATTCGCCTTCATATTCCTCCAAAGTCGCGCACATCAGCGCGCTCTGCAGGACAAATATAAAAGGATCATCCAGATCACGGGTCAGACGGACATAATCGAGATTGGCGTGAGCCAATTGACACCAAACAGCCATCTGATCGGGATCAGCATTCAAACTCGTTTGGGCAATTTCCAGGGCACGCGCGGGATTACCCGCCTTGCGGGCCTTGCGGATTTCTTTGACGGTCTCACTTTCTCCGCATCCCGCAAGCAGAGCCACGGAGAGCATCAGCGATAGGAAGAGATAGCCCCATTTCATGCAATGGTTCCTGTTTGGTGAGTTCAAGAAAAGGCCGGCCTGCCTCTCGCAAGCCGGCCTCGTAGATTGATCGAAACCGGGGAGACTTACTCTTCGGTTTTGGCAGGTTCTTCTATCTTTTCTTTGGCATCCTCGGCCATCTTCACGACCGGCCAACGAACTTCCGTCACCCATTCTTCAGGATTCTCGGTTTGGTCTTCGGTAACGATGTAGACTTCCATCGGCGCTCCGGCCCAAGCATAACCTTCAGCTTGTGCGAACTTCATCAGATCGTCCCAAGCGTTCATGGAGTTCTTGTAGTCTCCCATATAGGTAATGGATGCGACATCACCTGCGGGAATCTCTTCGATAACGATATCTGCCGTGGGTTCGTGTTCGCCGGTAATCGGA
Source organism: bacterium (assembly GCA_018814465.1). Lineage (GTDB taxonomy): Bacteria > Electryoneota > RPQS01 > RPQS01 > RPQS01 > JAHIZR01. The sequence goes on from JAHIZR010000453.1 coordinate 4,134, forward strand.
ACTCCGACCTTGCAGGTCATGTCTCCGGCAGGG
>JAHIZR010000454.1 GCA_018814465.1 bacterium
AGTTCTTTCAGGACGGCTGTGTAGTCTTGGGCGGCGTGCGGAACGGGAGTCGTGAGATTCTTGCCGAGATTGATGCCGATGGGGATTCTCAAGAGTCCGCTGGCACGAACGGAGCGCAAGCGAGACGCAATGACATGCATGCCCTTGCCGGGGAAACCCATGGCGTTGACGATGGATTTCTCATCGGGGAAGCGCCAGATGCGGGGAAAAGGATTGCCGGGCTGCGGGCGCGGCGTGACGGTGCCGATTTCCACATAGGAAAAGCCCAACTCCTGCAGACCGATAATCGCTTCGGCGTCCTTGTCGAAACCGGCGGCGATACCGACGGGATGTGAGAAAGTTAAACCCATCGCGTTCATAGGAGCATGGTTCGGCGTTCCTCCGGCGACGCGCAGCAGCGAACGACCGATGGCTGACGACTGAAACTGCACGAGGCGATGGATGGCCATATCGTGCATTTTTTCAGGATCGCCGGAGAGGAAAGTGCGGCGGATGAGTTCGTAGAGGGACATTTATTCAGAGAAAAGGTTATTGCAGATTGGAACGATCTCGTACCTGTCCGCCGGATAATGATTCAGTAATAACAAATCCTCGACGGCGGAAGATCCTTCGCCATGCACAACATCGCGAATAGAAAGATGTGTGGAGATTGCATGGCTCAGGATGACACGGCTTAGGGGTATCGGCGATGCACTGCGCGAGATCCTTTCAGGATGACACGGCTTTTGTTATTCGTAATACAAAGGCGATAATTAAAGCGTATCTCAAAAATATTCAGCGGACTCAAGTCGTTAAGCGGACTCGGCTTAAGATCCGGGGTGAGCGTAGCACGTAAGATTTAAGATTCCGGCCGGGTTGCGCGAGCCGGGCGGGTGAGGGCACCCACCACGGCGAGCATGATTGCTTAACCCGACTCAGCGAGCGTGAAAAAATCTCCCTATGATATTTTGGGGATACGCTCTATGCAGACTCGAATGATTAGAACAGGACGCCGGATTGAATGACGAGGTCGTGTTCGCTGTCGTTATTGTAGGCCCAGACGAGTTCGACGATTTGGATCCAAGGGACGCGGATGTGAAGACCGGCGCCGGCAGCCCAGGTTTCTTCGCGCGCGCCGTTCAGCTGCAGCTGCGCGCGTTCGCCGAAGAAAACCAATCCCCACCAGAAGGGGATGTTTCGTCCATAGCGGCCCAAGGCGGGAAGATTATAGAGTTTTTCCCTTGAGACAGGGATGCGCAATTCCAGATCGCCGAGCAGATAGGTTGAAGCTTCGCTTTTGACGGAGCTGTAGCCGCGGAGCAGGCTGCTGAAGCCGAAGTAGTAGTGCGCCCAATCGGGGGTGGAAGCGGTGGCGGTGGCTCCGGCGAGTCGCAAGGCGATCAGGGCGGGCCGATGCCGATCCGAGAGGGGAAGGTAGTCGGCGACGGCATACTGCGAGCGGACGAAGGGCGTATCACCGGAAACGGCATCGAAGGCAACTTTACTGACGAAGCCGCTGCTGGGATACCATTCGAGGTTGCGGCGATCCAGAATCGCGAAGGGGCTGAGCCAGTAGGCGCGGTATTGCTTGCGTTCGTTCAGTTGCGGAGTTTTGCGGACGATGCGCTGGAACATGAGCTGGGCGCCGATTTGCGTTTGCGCGCCGCCGCGTGAGCCGAACGAGACATAGACCTGCTGGTCGCGAAGTCTGCGTGAAGTATCCTGCACACTGGCATGTTTATCGGAGACGAGCAGAGTGCGGAGTCCCATCTTGAAGCGAATAGGCAGTCGCGGCGAGAGCCAGCGCGTGGAATAGGTCAAGGCGAAGCCGGTGGAGGCTCCGAAGCGGAAAGAGCCGCTGGCGGTGCCGCCGTGGCCGCGATAATTCAAGTCCGCGAATCCCGCCGTGGCGGTCATGATGTCGAAGAATTTATTCAGATCGGTAAGGGCGTCCTGCGTGCGGCCATCGGTGGCGGACAGTCCCACGAGGGGGATGTACTGGAACTGTTCGGAGACCTCGACGGTAATCGCGCCTTCTTCATCGCCTTCGATGAAAACATTATTGAAGAGTTGGAGATTCAGCAGGCGATTGCGGGCGGCTTCCAGATCATCGTAGAGAATGCGGTCGCCGACTTGGAAATGCAGTTCGCGGCGGATCACCCATTCTTTGGTGTGGTGATTGCCGATGATTTCGATCTCTCGAATCATAAAACCTTCCGCGCCATCATCGGCTTCTTGAGCGAAGCAGGCGGTAAACAGCATGAGGAGGGCGAGCAGGAACATCAGCGCCACTCCAACTGCACGAAGACATCGAAGGCGGACTGTTCGCGGCCTTTTTGTTCGGCGATGAGTTTAAGCCATTCTTCGAGCTGATACTCGATGCTGACCTCCTGACCGGATTGGATGGTTTCGATGGGCTGCAGGACGCGAATGAAAAGTCTGTCGGTGAGATAGGTGCCGACTTCAAGGGAGCCGGTGGAAAGATCGTTGATGCCGCCTTCACCGGGGCGGAACTGGAAGACATCGAGCCCGGAGGTTTTTTCGATGAGTTGTGAGACGGGAGCGGCGGCGATATTGGCGGCGCTTTCGCTGAGGTTGACGTCCGATGGCGCGTTGCTGACGGTAGTGCCGAGCAGCAGCGCGCGCACGACATCTTCGGGAGTCAGTTCGGTGCCGTCGGCGAGCCGTCCGGTAAAATCGATGCGCGTGGCGGAGACGGGGCCGTAGAGCCGGACGCGGATTTCCGCTCCTTCACGGCGATAGATTTTGGTGTCGAGGGCGGAAATATCCATTTCCGGATCATCGATCGGACCGGAGAAAGAGACGTTGCCGGATTCGACTTTGAGTTCACGTCCGACGACCTCGACCGTGCCGCGCCGCACGCTGATATCGCCGTTCACGATGGGATCGGCGTTTTTCTCTTTGTAGAGGGATAAGTTGCCGAAGAGTTCGATATTGACGCCGCCGCCGCGCATCCAGCAGTTGCCGGGGATTTCGATGCGAAGATCGTGCGACATGCCGCGATAGAGATCATCGAGTACGAAGCCGCCGGCGATGATGGAATCGCCTCTGAGTTTCGAGAGATAGGCTTCGAGGTCGATGGTTTCGATTTCTTTGGAGGTGGCTTGCGTGATGCGGTAGAGCAGTTCTTCGATTTTGAGACTGCCCTGCACATCGAGGGAATCGAAGGGACCGGTGACGGAGGTGTGACCTGTCAGGCGAGCTTTCTGCCGGGCGGAGTTTTGAGCGTTAAAGCGGTCGAATTTGATATTCAGATTGAGGTACTCGGGCATGGGGAATCCCATGATGGCATAGCCGGAACCGCTCAGGGTGCCTTTGGCCGTGGCGCGAAACTGGCTGATGATCAGCGAGTCGCCGTGGAGTTTACCGTCGAGGACCATGTATTTATAGTTGACGCCGAGGCGGGGGTCGAGATAGATGCCGTCGCGGACTGAGAAATATCCTTCCCAGTCGGGATCTTGGGGAGTGCCGTGGATTTTGAAGTCAGCGGAGAGAATGCCGCCGAGTTTCGAACCGAGGGCGAGCCACGGATTGAGGCGGTCGAGCGGCTGATCGAAGATGCGGGCTTCGCCGAAAAGCGGTTCGGTTTCGCGCAGGACAAAGCCCTCGTTGAAGCTAAGGCGCGCGGGAATTTGGCCGGTAAAAGTTGTCAGCGTATCGGAATACCAGCTTGAATAGCCTTCAATGGCGATTTTGCCGGGGAGGATATTCGCGAACAGGTACAGCTCGTCGGAGATCAGATTGCCTTCATAGATCAGGTTGTCAACCGAAACGGCGATATCGCCGGTAAGCGCGGTATCGGTGCCGGTGATCTGGAGACGGATATTGACATTGGCGTCGGGGAGAGCGAAGTCCACCAGATCGGCGAGTTTCTGAGTTTGGAAACCGGAAAGCTCCACGGTTAAGTCCTGCTCGCCTTCCGTTTGAACGAAGCCGATGGCGCGCAGTGTTCCATAGGGCGAGGAGAGCTGGATGCCGTCGATTTCGATGCGATCATCAATGAGCGTGATGTCACTGGGATAGACGGTTCTCCACTCGGCGCCGAAGGTCGTGATGATCAGCTGTTCGAGTGTCAGGCTGATGCGGTCTTCCTCCAGGCGGGTGTCGAAGGCAGTCGAGAGATGCAGCGTATCGCCGAGCATCCAGAGTTCGGCGGCGGTGTGAACTTCCGACAGATTGCCGTGAGCTATGATGGTTGTCGAGTCGATCAACTGGTCGCTGAAGCGGATGCCGTAAGCACCGAGCGCGCCGGAGAATTCGTTGCCGTCGAGGGCATAGTCGGTGAGGCGCAGCCCGGCGCGTTCGACGGTGTATTCTCCATAAGCGCCGTGGGCAACGCGGATGTCGCCATGAACAGCAAGTTGTGATAATGAATCGCCGGAGAGGGACGCGCCGCCGGTTAAATCCCATTCCAAATGCCCGGCCAGAGAATCGAGTTTGATATCAAGACTTTGCAGCAATTCGCCGATGTCGGCCAGTTCGGGAATGACGCCGCTGATTTCGAAGTCAAGATTATCGCCGAGCGTGCCGTTCAGCTTTCCGGCGACGATGATGTCTCCGAGCAGCAGTTTCAGCGTGTCGACTTCAAAGGATTGTTTGTCTATATGCGCGTAAACGACGGCACTGTCGAGACGATGGCGACCGAAGGCGAGTTTGTTCATTCTTAAGTAGGTCTGACCGACGAGGGAGTCGGGATTCAGACTGGGGAAGTCAAGCTGAATGCGGCCGCTCAAGGGGCTCAACGAGTCGGGAACCTCGGGCAGGAAATGATGCAGGCGAACATTGTTGATCGACAGCTCGCCCCGCGCGCTCATGCGGGCGGGATCGAAACCGCCGATCACCAGATCAAGCTGTGCTTTACCGAAGGGTGAATCGATATTACCGTCGATCCAAGCGGTGGAATCCTGCGTGCGAATGGTGAGCTTGGTCTCGAGTTCCTCGTTCATCAGACTGGAATGATAGAGTTCCAGCTCGGCATTCCAGTTATTGACATAGTCATCAGCCGGATCGCGAGTGAATCCAAGGCTGCCGTTCAGATCACTGCGAGTCGAGTCTCCGGTGAAAACGGAGATATCCAGATCCTTGAAACGAATCAAGCCGCCGGCGGCAAGGCTTCCGGTGGGATTGACGACCGCAACCTTGCCGGAGAGCAGTCCTAAGGTGGAGCTTGTGAACTCAAATTCGCTGTTCAGGGAATCGCTGATATAGACCGACTCGGTTAACAGCTTAATCGTACCGAGCTTGAAGACGGGATCGGGGAAGCGCGCGGTGATGGCGCTGTCAAGAGTAGCATCCAGCTTGGCTTGCAGAGAAGGCAGGTCGCCGGAGAGATCGACACTGCCCTTGGATTCGAGGGCGATGCCTTGATCGGCCAGAAGCCTAAGATTGTACACAGCGATATGATCAATGAAACTGCCGACGAGATCGAACCGGTAGGAATCGAGATCAAGCATCAGGATTGAATCAATCCGGGCGGTTGTGCGCGCGCCTTCGATTTCAAAGCGATCGACTTTTATCGGCCAGTCGAAGGAACCGGATTGCGAGGTGTCGGCGGGTGCGGACGATGCGGGGAAGAGGGCGGAGATGTTATTGCCCGTGGAATCCAGCTCGAAGCGGGTGCGGAGTCCGGCGAGTTGGAGGCGGTAGATATGAATTCGTTTGTTATACAAGCCCCAGAGGTCTACCGCGGCGCTCAACTTGTTCAGACCGATTACTTCATTGTCGAGTGAATCGCGGATGGAAAGTCCGGTGAGTGTGATTTCGCCGTTCAGATCGGCATGCACGGTGGAGAATTCGATTTTACCGTGCAGGGAGGAGTTGAAATCTTTCAGGAAGTGGTGCGCAATCGCGGTCTGCGCCGCTTCGGTCATGAGCAGCAATGCGGGTAAGCCGACGATGACGATGATCACAAGCAGGAACCACAAGGGCCATTTTATGATGCGAGGGACAGCCATCAGAAGGTGGACCCGAGGGAGAGATGAATAGCGAAACGCGGTTCGTCATAGGGATTAGGGCGCAATTGATAGCCGCCGTCGATGCGAATCGGTCCGACCATAGTCAGGAAGCGGAGCCCAAGACCGGCGGCGGTATAGAGATTGAAGATGTCGGCTTCATCGATATCTTTCCAGACATTGCCGGCATCGGCGAAGAGAATGAGTCCGACGGGACCCCAGATATCGCGGCGGATTTCGGTGGAAACAGTATAGTCGAAATTGCCGCCGATTTCCTTGTTGATGTCGTTGGGATCGCGGGGGGATAGTTTATTGCTGCCCCAGCCGCGCACGGAGGCGGTGCCGCCGAGATAGAGCCGCTCATTGATGGGGGTGACATTGGAGTCGTGCGCCGGTCCCATGACGCCGCCCTCGGCCTTGGCGGCAAAGACGGTGAACTTGTTGGCGGGGATCAGGACTCGTCCGTGCAGGTTGACGCGCCACCAGCGATTCGTGGTGCGGTAGAAGGCACCGGATTCGGAGACGGCAAAGGTAATGAGATGCCCCTGACGGGGAATAAGGGGATTGTCGCGGGTGTCCCAAGAGAGCGAGAGGGTTTCAATCGAGATCGTAGTTTCCGTGCTGTCGCGGACAGTTTCGCGGCCTACTTCGTTGGAAAGCGAGATCGATGTTTTTTCGAGGGGGGAAGCGGAGAGAATCGAGGTTCCGGTTTTGGATTCGACAGCGACGGGCGAGGTTTCCAGTTTCCAGGCGGGGACGAGGGTTATGTCGGTGGCATTCCAAGGGGTGTGCGGCCAGAAGAGGCGGCCTTCGATTTTGCGGCTGATTTCAGAGACTCGGGCGAGGACGCTGAAGCGGCGGGCGCGCCCGAAGAAATTCAGGTCGGAGAATTCGGTTTGCACGTGTGCGCGGTCGAGTGTTCCATAACCACCGCCAGTACGGATTTTATAGCGATTACCCTCCTCCGTGTGAATGAAGACCGTCAGCGTGTCGCTAGGCTGAGTCAGATCGACATCGGTTCTGACCATGCGGAACGTTTCCAACCGCAACAGGCGGCGGCGGGTGGCGGCGAGTGCGGAGGGGGCGAAGGGTTCGCCTTCGTGATAGGTGAGCTCACGGCGGGCGGTGCCTTCGGAGACTTGTTTCAATCCGCGAATGCGGGTCTGCCCGAGATAACAGAACGAACCGGGATAGAGAATGAACTCAACGACGGCGCTGTTATTCGTGCTGTCGACTTGAATCGTATATTCGACGCGGGCGCGGGCATGGCCGATTTCTTTGAGGCGGTAGCGCAGCGTATCGGCGGAGGTGGCGACATCGGAAAGGGACAGGCGTTTGCCGACCTTGATCGGCATGCGCGAGGACCAGCGGGCGGAATCGACCCCGGCTCCGCTGTCGCTGCCCATGGTAATGAACCAGTGCTCAAGGATCAGCGGAGGGCCTTCCTCGATTTCGAATTTAAGCCTGAGTTCATTATGTTTTTTCAGTGGGTAAACGTAGCCTTTGACGATGGCATTCGGGAAGCCTTCGCGGTGATAGAAGTTTTCCACGCGCAGGATATCGGAGGCGAAGTCATCGGCCCAGAAGGTCGTGCGGCTGCCGAGTCGGATGTAGCGGCGCAGCCAAGTGGGTTTTTCGGTGGCCATGACGGAGAGCAGATCGTCACGGGCAAAGGATTCGATGCCGGGGAACTCTATGACTTTGATGGGCCAGCTATTGTATTGCTGCCAGTCGGTGTAGTCGTCGAGCGAGAATTCAGCGCGCGCGGGAAGCGCGCAGGCGAGGAGCGTTAGTAGAAGGAGGATGAAGGCATTACCCCCCCCAGCCCCCCCAT
>JAHIZR010000455.1 GCA_018814465.1 bacterium
GAGTCAGTCGGTCGCGATGCGGGTTCCCCTGCGCTGGATCGCGATTCTCTACGGCCGCATCAAGACCGATCTCGCCGTTACCTCCGGTGTGCATTCCGGTTCCGACGTCATCAAGTGCATGCTGGCCGGCGCTAATATTTCGATGATGTGTTCCGCGCTCTATCAGAACGGTCTCGATCATATCCAGACCGTCCTGATCGACATTCGTCGCTGGATGGAAGAGAAGGAATACGAATCCATTATGCAGATGCGCGGCGCCATGAGTCAGAAGTCCGTCGCCGAACCCGCCGCCTTCGAGCGCGCCAACTACATGAAGACCCTCCAAAGCTTCAAACCACTCGTGTAAATGAGTAGTCTTACGTTCGCCGTGGTGGGGGCCCTCACCCACCCGATTTTGTGATCTACTACGCGACACCCTCCCGGGTGTCGCTGTCTTTTCGCCGAACTATTAGGTAACACGCTCCCGCGTGTTGCGTCTTTCCCCACATGAATAAAGGCCGACTCAATCGAGTCGGCCTTTAGTTGTTATCACATTCGAGGCAACGGGCTTCAGCCCATTGTGCAATTAACGACAAGGGGCTAAAGCCGCCTTGCCTGACTTAGGATATTCCGGAATTCTAAGAATCGCACTGCCGTGCGCGGCTACGGTGTCCTGAACTTTGATCGCCGAGCCGGGTTAAGCAACTAATTTCGCCGAGGTGTGTGCCCTCACACGCCCGGCTCGCGCAACCCGGCCGGAATCCTATTGTAGGGATGGGAGTGTATACTGTCATTCCGGAAACTTGCTGTAGTCTTCGTAAGCAAGTTATCCGGAATCCCGATCTTCTATTTCAAATACACAACCTTAACCGTCTTCACATTCCGCGCATCCGATTCCCGTACGAAATACAAACCGCTGGACAGTGTCGCGGGAGCCAGATACTGAATCCGCGACCCCGCTAACACCCCCTCATGAATCACATCCACTTCCTGCCCTAACAGATTGTGGAGCGTAATCCGCACGTCGCGAGCGAAGCCCGTCACATCAAGTGTCAGCTCGCTGTTGAATGGATTCGGATAGGTGGAAATTTCGATAAAAGAAGGTAGGGGAGCAAATAGATTGTCCACATCTGTCGTCGGGTCAAGACCAGTCTTTACAAGCCAGAAGTCGAAGTCTCCGGCACCTAAAGAATTGGTAACACCTGCCAGCGCATAACCGCCATCATCTGTCAGGTGAACGGAGTAGCAAATTTCATAGTCGCTGCCGCCGAAGGTGCGGTTCCACATAATATCGCCGTTGGCATTTGTTCTTACGATCCAGAATTCAAATTCTCCGGCGCCCATGACCCAGACATGGCCCGCTAACACATAGCCGTCGTCGGATGTCTGCTGAACCGAATGACATTCATCCCAGAGACTGCCGCTGTAGGTACGGGTCCACAGACTGTCTCCATTAGCATCGGTCTTCACCAGCCAAAAACTGGCATTGTCGGCGCCAAAGACAGATCCGGCCAGTACATAACCGCCATCGGCTGTCTGTTGAACCGAATGACAGTTTTCATCGTTGTTTCCATCATATGTCCGGCTCCAGAGGCTGTCACCATTGGCGTTTGTCTTTACCATCCAGAAATCCTGATCTCCCGCTCCGAAGGACTCGGTATATCCTGCCAGTACATAGCCGCCATCGGTGGTCTGTTGAATCGAATGACAATTATCATCGCTGTTTCCACCGAATGTGCGGCTCCAAAGACTATCACCATTTGCATCCGTTTTCACCAGCCAGAAATCTCTACTTCCGGCGCCAAAAGATCCAGTATACCCAGCCAGTACATAGCCTCCGTCGTATGTCTGTTGAATCGACCAACATTTGTCAGCGCCAATTCCGCCGAAGGTATGGCTCCAGAGTCTGTTACCGTTTGCATCCGTTTTTACCAGCCAGAAATCACTCTCTCCTGCGCCGTAGGACCAGGTGTCACCGGCCAATATGTAACCACCATCGGTAGTCTGTTGCATCGAATGACAGTTTTCATTATTACTCCCACCGAAGTTGCGGCTCCAGAGGCTGTCACCGTGAGTGTCTGTTTTTACCAGCCAGAAATCCCTTAAACCGGCACCGAAAGACTCGGAAATACCTGACAGCACATAACCGCCGTCAAAGGTCTGCTGAATCGAACTACAAAGTTCTTGCGAGCTGCCGCCAAAGGTTCGACTCCAAAGGCTGTCGGGTTGGGCGTGGGAGATCGTCGAGACTGTCAACAGCATTATCACAGAATATGCATGTCGAAATTGCATGATTTCTCTCCTTGTTTGGATTTATTTCAACAGCACCATCTTCCTTGCTGAACTGCCGCCGTTCCACTTCAACGAATAGAAATAGACTCCCGAAGGGAGCTCCGTTCCGTCGAATTGAATCGCATGACCGCCGGCTTCGTATAAGCCCGCAACCAGCGTGCGCACCAACTGCCCGGATGTATTATACACTGCCAGCTCGATTTCCTGTGTTTCGTTCAGCTCGAAGCGAATCGTTGTCTCGGGATTAAAGGGATTCGGATAGTTGGCCAGCAGCTTAACCGAGGTGGGCAGGGCGGGCAGCGGTGAATCAATGTTCACCGAACCGGGAAAAAACTGCGTCAAAGCCAGATCCAAATGCGCCGCCCAATTGCACCAGCTATGTCCCTCGTGCCACTCATAATACTCGTAAGGATAGCCCTTCTCGTCCAGAATCTCTATCAGTGCCTCTACGAGCGGCGGCAGGACCTCGATATCATAAGTCCCCATATCCAGATAGAGCTCCAGGTCCAGCAGCGGATTGTTGGAAAACGCTGTCCTGATATTCGTTTCGACATTGCTGGATTGCGCGCCGATCTTGCCGAACTGCTCGGGATAGGTCACGCCCAGATACAACGAAATATTCCCGCCGTTCGACGCGCCGATTGTGCCCCGCAGTTCCGGCTCCGTTCTCGTGCGAAACCGGCCATCCACCCAAGGCATCACCTCTTCTGTGATAAACCTTCCGAAGGCTGCCTGCTGATCTCCCGCATACTCAGGCGAGCGGTTCACCGGCGGCACGAAGACTCCGATGATCGGTACGATCCGGTCATGATAGATCAAATAGTCCAGCACATTATCCGCATCCGACAGTGTAATATACTCCAAACCATCGTGGAACAGCATCACCGGATAATGCTCCTCCGATTCAGCATAACCATAGGGCAGATACACTCTGATCGTGCGCGAATTTCCCAGATTTGTACTATAAAAAGAAGTATCCTGCAAACTTCCATGCTCGATATTCGCGTAATACTCCACTTCCGGCGGTGAAATATATTGCGGCATCCGTAGCTCCGAGTTCGGACCATAGCCTCCAGTACAGGTGTACGGATTCCGCGGATCCAAAATCCAGTTGCCGCCGTTCAGCACATATTTGTAGTCGATCCTGGCATCCGATTCGAAATAGTATCCACGGTACCAGAAATCCGTTCCGGCCACCGTACTCATGGAATGCCCGTTCGGATTCCAGCTGTTCATGTCCCCCGCCACCGTCACGCTGTTGGCTGTCCCCCGGTAGATCATAAACATCGTCGTGTCATTCTCGATATAGGGGAAGCTTTCCTGCGCATTCATGAAACTGTCCACGATCGCCGGCCGCTCCGCTTGCGACACAATATTCAGCCGCGCCAGAAAATCATTGAAGGTCTGGCTGACGGCGGTGAGAGGCAGCAAAATTAAAAATAGAAGAGGGATTCTCATAACTTCTCCTGCCGGAAGAGGGCAATTCAAGGATAGCCCGGTGAGTTTGTGTGATTATAACTCTAAAGTAAAGCGAATACGGCTAAACTACAAGAGCCATCAACAAGAATTCAGAATCAAGGCAACAATACTTGTCGGATATGTCCGATATGTTCTTAATAGTGAGGAGAGGATGAATCCGAAATCAGCTTGAATCCGAGCATGAAAGCAGCCCAGAATGGGAAGTTTAGCATTGGCTAACTTCTGCCCGGCTCCCATTCGAGGACACTCCTCCCGAAAAACATAGTGCATCTTCAGGAATATTCAAATCAGCTGGACAATTGCGGTGAACCTGACTCAACTTAGAGAATTTCAACATCAATAGTTATAGCCAAGTTTGTGACAGAGTACACAAACTACCCCTATTTTAAGAAATTGGTAATCAAGGGATTGACATTTAATCTAACCATTGTTACATTAACACCGATAGGAACCAAAACTAACCCTCGATACACGAGGCGAAGCACAAGATGCATGCTGCTAGATTTTTGCAAATCCTATCACGCATGCTCACTTCCGGGCTTATTCTAAGCCTTCTCATTACTTCGGCATTTGCCGGAACTGTCGGTAAAATAGCAGGAACAGTCATCGAATCCGAAACGGGCGATCCCGTGATCGGCGCCGCTGTTCAAATCGAAGGCACTTCCCTCGGTGCCGCCGCCGACATTAACGGCAACTACTTCATTCTGAATATCCCCCCCGGACTCGTCAATATCCGTTGCTCCGCAATCGGATATGCCCCCCGGACGATTCAGGGAATTCAGATTTCTTCGGACCAGACGTCCACGGTCGACTTTGCGCTGGATCCGGAAAGCCTGCTTGGCGAAGAAGTTGTCGTTGTAGCGGAACGTGAGCTGATCGAACCAGACCGTACTTTTGCCACCAGCACCGTTGCGGCTGCTGAAATCGCCGCCCTCCCCGTCACCAGCCTGAATCAAGTCGTGGAAATTCAAGCCGGTGTCGTTGACGGCCATTTCCGCGGCGGCCGCAAAGGTGAAGAAGTCTACCTGCTCGATGGAGTCTCCATCACCGATGCCTATGATAATACTCAAGGTACGCAGGTCGACAACGCCATCGTCGAAGAACTCCAGGTCATCTCCGGCACCTTCAATGCTGAGTACGGACAAGCCATGTCCGGCGTTGTCAACATTGTCACAAAAGAAGGCAGCCGCGATTACCACGGAACGCTGACCTCTGAGTTCGGTGACTACATCTCTGCCGACAAAGACATCTTCCTGAATATCGATGATGTCTCGCCGACGGCTATCCAGGACTATACCGGATCCCTCAGTGGTCCGGTTCCTTTTGTTAAAGGACTCTCCTTATTCGCCAACCTGCGCTATCTCAGTGACAGCGGCTGGCTTTCCGGACAGCGCCGTTTTCGGCCGACGTATGAGTTTATTGAGTACGCCCTCAACTCTCCCACAGGGGCCGATTCCTCAGATATCCTCGGCGATAATAGCTACGTCGACATGAACCGCAACTATGAAGCATTCGGTCTCGGCAAACTCAGCTACCCGCTTTCCCCCACCCTCAAGCTCAATTACTCCACTGTCTTCAGCACCCGCGCCTATAAAGACTATGCCCAGGATTGGAAATTCGCTCCTGACGGAGATCTGCGCCGTTTTAAGGACGGTCGAACCAATACCATCAAACTCAATCATACCCTCTCCGGTTCGGCTTTCTACGAGATCGCGGCTTCGAATACTTATACAGAGTACCACCATTTTACTTTCGAAGATGCCGATGATTATCGGTATGTGGACCCGAACTGGGCGGATCTGGATGCAAGCAATACTCTTAACTTCGCGGGGACCAACAATCAGAGATTCCGGCGCTGGACGAATACCAACCAACTGCTCGGACAACTCTCCTGGCAGGTGAACCGGCTGCATCTGCTGAAAATGGGATTCGATGCCAAGCTGCACGAATTAACCTATGAAGATATCAATCTCACCGATCCGAATGCCGTCGGAAGCGCTGACGAGCGCGGCATTGATTTCTTCTGGGAACCGCATATTCTTGATAAAACGACTCTGGCTTATGATTATTACAATAATCATCCCTATGAGTTGGCGCTCTATATCCAGGACAAATTTGAACTTCCTTCGTTGATTATCAATGCCGGTTTGCGCGTGGATTACTTCGAACCGGACGGCAAAATCCTTTCCGATCCGAAAGATCCCAATGTCTACAGCCCGCTCTTAACCGAACGCGCCGCGCAGACCCTCGAAGAACGCATGTCCTATTGGTATGAGGATGCCACTCCTAAAGTTCGCCTCTCTCCCCGCATCGGTATTGCCTATCCCATGACCGATCAGGGTGTCTTCCATTTCTCCTACGGTCATTTCGTGCAGCGTCCGACTTTTGAGAGAATGTATGCCAATCCCGAATGGGAATTGGAACCGGGCGTCGGCTTGAACACGGTTATGGGTAATCCCGATCTCGATATGGAAGAAACGGTTACCTATGAGTTCGGCCTCCAGCAGCAGCTTACTCAAAGTGTCGCGCTGAATACCACCATTTTCTTCCGCGATATCCGGAATCTCGTAGCCACCGACCGCATCGTCGAAACCTATTCCAGCGGCACCAAATATTCGCAGTACGTCAACCGCGCCTTCGGAGAAGTGAAGGGAATTACCTTCTCCTTCGATAAACGATTCGATTATAATTTCAGCGCCTTCGTGGATTATACCTATCAGGTCGCCGAAGGCAACGCCTCCGATCCGCAATCCGCTTATAATGCTCTGAAAGGCAACAGCCCCCGCGAACCGGAATCGCAGTTGGTTCCGCTTGATTGGGATCGCCGGCATACGCTGAATGGTTCCATTACTTACTCGATTCCCCGCGCCGACGGCTGGGGAGCTTCATTGCTGGGTACCTACGGCAGCGGCACTCCCTATTCACCGGACGATCGCGGTATCCGCACCGGCTTCGAAAATGATGGCCGCAAGCCCGACTATTACAATGTTGATCTGGCAGCCTTTAAGAACTTCCCCATCGGGAACACCAAACAAAAACTGGTGCTTTTGCTGACGGTGCAGAACCTCGCCGACATTCGCAACGAGAATACAGTTTATAATTCCACCGGACGCGCCGGTACGACCACGCAAGATGATACCCTGCCGGAAGACACGTTTATCAGTTCACTCGAGGAAACCTTTAATAACCCGAGTCATTATTCCCGTCCGCGCATGGTTAAAGTGGGAGTGAGGTACGAATTTTAATGAATCGATACCATTTCTATAAAATCGCCGCTGCGGCCTGCATTGTCATGTTAGCCGCCAGCGCTGTCTCTTTCTCCCCCAGCGAAATCGAGTACTACAAGGGCGATCCGCTCAACCGCGCTAAAAACTGGATGAGCGGCAACCTGGTGCAAACGGTGTTCTACAATTACGGACTGGTTGGCAATATCGGCGAGATCTCCGGTGAATGGCCGATCGGTACCGGCAACGAATATGTCGGAGACGTTTCCCCGCTGGTCGGCGTCGAATTCGTTCATCCTTCCGGCGACACCCTGCGCTCTGTCATCACCACAGATGGCCCGCGCGGCAATCCCGACGGTCCCCCCGGAGGCGGCGAATTCTGGGGCTTTGAAGCGCTGCCCGGCTTCTCCGCGCCTGCTATCGTCGGCGAAGACCCACTCGTTGCCGTCTCCAACCAACCGAGTACCTGGCCCAGCTACTGGCCCGACAAAATGATCCATGACTCCGCCGATGTCGGCTGGAGAGTCGATAACAACGATCCCGGTTGGTCCGGATCATGGAACGGCTACTTCGGAAAGAATGTCACGAATGCCTATCAGGAATGCTACTTTCAGATGGACGACAAC
>JAHIZR010000456.1 GCA_018814465.1 bacterium
GCCTGCGAAGGAACCGCGATCAACAGCAGCGCCGCAAACAGAAGGGTAATGGTGAGAACTTTTTTCATGGTTGTGCTCTCTGAATTATTTGTTTTTGGTTGATGCTTTATTTGTTAATTTAGTCTCTTGCCCAAGACAAATCACGCCCGATAAGCAATTCTCGCATTTCCCTAAGATGAGTGTTCCTCATAGGAATAGGTTCAATATCGAATCCATAACTGAGCGCTATCTGAGCAATCTCTTCGCTGATATCATATGTCATTAGAAAATCGCCCCTATATGAATTCGTTAGAGCAAAAAGTCGTTCGTGATCAAGTTCGTGATATTTATATAATCGCTTGCCAGCCTTTTTCCCTGCGGCAGTGTATGGCGGGTCGATGAACAGCACAGTGTCTTTGTCCTGACTAATATCCTTTATAGTATCCATTCCATCCCCTTCTACAAATTCGATTCTATCTCGGACCGAATGTATGTTCATTATTCTTTTGTAGAGAGTTTTTGGGTACCATCTTGAACCCAAACCATTTCCATTTTCTCCATTCTTTATCAAGCCACTGCCTGGAGCCAAAATTCCACCATGATAAACGCGATTTCGCAAAATTGTCTGAAATGCACGGTCCCGCATTGATTTTGGCTTCATTTCAAGCATCTTCTCAACACTGCTCGCTGAAAAGGGAAAATCAAGTATTCTATTCGCTAGCCATTCAGCGTCCCTTCCTAACATCGTCTGCCACACCGATGCAATATCTTCGTCGAGTTCTACAATGACTGCTTTGGAGGTAAAGCCCTCGCAAATGACTGTAAGACTGACGATTCCGCCACCACCAAAAGGCTCAATAATCCGTGAAGGATAGGAGGGGAGCGAATGCATCCATCTTCTTATCCACGGAACAAGCCATGTCTTACCACCAGGATAACGAAAGGGACTCCTTTTAGGTACACTTGCCACATTCACCGGTCGCGTTAATTCAGTGGAATAACTTAGGGATTGCTGACTCATTTTACCCTTATTTGCTTAAAAGCTTCGTGTTTAGCTTGCCTTGTAGCTTCGATAGAAATTTCCCCTCCTCGCCGACGGCCGGTTCCATCATACTGGAAAGAGTGTCTCGCAAATCCGTATAAACAACCTCGCGCATCTTCAAGCTCAAAGTTTTGGCATTCTTATTCTGCACCAACTCATAAACGAACCAAGCAAGATCTGCCGTTCTCACTGGAACAGACTGCATTTTAGGTAGGCTGTCATAGAACACTGAATCTACAGCCACTGCCATTTTTCTACCCCATCTACGGAAAATTCGTCCTTTCGCAAATAACTGGGGAATCAGACGTTTTCTCGAAGAGAGATTGTCAGGATGTGGCGGACTAACAAGAGAATCAAACGAAGACGTAGTATTCTTCTCAGGATTCTCGCAAAACTTTTCGAAAGGTGTTCGCAAATTGCCTGATATATATACTGCTTGTATTTCAAGCGCCCCGTAATGTGTTATAATTCCATTGGAATCGTATGACACTAATACGTAGTCTATCTTACCTATATTCTCATCATTTGCATCAAATAGACGAATTTCCGGCAGATATGTCCACTTGCTTCCTTTTGGGAAGAGAAATCCCGCTGCGTGTTCAGCGACAATCCAGTTTTCTCTAAAACGAATTGGACAAACAATTGAAGTTTTTTCATTGTGCCAAATACTGCACACACCGAGTGGATTGTCTTTTTTATCTTTTGTACAATTAGGACCGCTATTATTGAATGGGCAAAATTGAAGCTCTCGATGTCTTTTCGCTTCTTTGGACTTCGATTCTGGCGGAAAACCGAAAACTTCTGCTAAGAGTTTTGTTTTCATAATTAAGACACCGCATTAGATAGGATTCTGGCCTTGCGGCGAACTTGCTCCAAATAGATCGAGCGCGGATGCTCGATTAAAAATTGATTGAGCTGATCCAGCGCGCCCTGCAAATCACCTAAATCGTCCGCGCGAATCACCGCCTTCGTAAATTTAGCCTTGTCCAGATTGACCGACTCGGGGTGATTCGTGATGAATGTATCCAGCACCGCAATCGCCGCCTCCGGTTGATGGGACTGCCGGAGCGCCTTCGCCTGCTGCAAGCGCGACCACTCGGCCATCTGCCCGTACTTCAGCATGCCCGCCGCAATTGAAAACTTTTCCGCCGCCTCCGTGTTTTCCTGCCGGAACAGCGCGTAATCCCCTTCGGCAAAAGCCCGCACCGCCCGATAAAAACCACCCTCGCCGATCATCGCGCTGTACTGCACGGCGTCGTTGAAAGCATTGTTAATCGTGTTGCCATTCATCACGCTGTCCAGCGCGGCCAGCGCGGCGTCCGTCGAGTCGCGCCAGAGATTCGCCCGCGCGATTCTCAGAAGCGCTTCAGCGGATTCCTCCGTGATTTCTCGGCGACTGAGTGTTACCACCTCACTCCAAGCGGAAATCGCCTGATCGAACTCGCCCAGCCAGGCATGACAGTCGCCGATGCGAATTCCCGCGATAACTTTCTGCGACCCGCGCCCGCGAATCCAAATGCCTTTGAACATCGTCAGGGCTTCGGCGGCATTCCGCTCATGATTCAGCAGGATATTCGCCACACGATAGCGCGCCTCTTCCTGCTCATTCGACTGCGGATGATTTTCGATGAACTGATAGTATGATGCTTTCGCTTCTTCATACTGCTCCAAGGCTTCGTAGCATTGGCCCAGCCCGAGCTCCGCCTGCTCGGCCAAACCCGTATTCGACGGCGGCTCCCAATCCAACACCTGCTGAAAACCACGGCGCGCCAAATCAACCGCGTTTTCCCTCAGCATCGCCTGCGCCGCCTGCAGCACCAGCATCCCGCCGCCTTTGATCAACGGATCTGCTTCGATTGTTGCCGTCATCGATTCTTCCAGCATCCCCGCCTTTAGTGTATAATTCGCATAAATCCGCAGCAGCGAAGCATTCTTTCTGTCGCTGCGAATGGCGCGCTGCAGCACTTCCAGCACCCGGTCCACAACCGTCGAGTCATCCGGGAAGCGATTCATATAGCTGTTGACTACCTGCCATGCCGTGGGCGAGGATTCCGCATACAGC
>JAHIZR010000457.1 GCA_018814465.1 bacterium
ATGAAACCAAATCCCAACATTTTTCGCGAATACGATATTCGCGGTGTCGTAGAACAAGACTTGCAGCCGGAAGTTGTAGTGCAGCTCGGCAAGGGTATCGGCACTTACATCCGCCGCAATGGCGGCAAGAAGTTTACCATTGGCCGCGACGGCAGACTGTCCAGCGAACGCATCGCCTCCGATCTGAAGGAAGGCTTGCTCGCCGTCGGCATGGAAATCGTCGATGTCGGCCAGTGTCCGACTCCGGTGCTCTACTTCTCCGCCCGTCACCTGGAGTGCTGCGGCGGCATCATGATTACCGGTTCGCACAATCCGCCCGAATTCAACGGCATCAAGATGGCTTTCGGCAAGACCTCCATTCACGGCGCGCAGATTCAGGAAATCAAACACCTCATCGAGGCGCAGGACTTCGAGACCACCGCCGGCCCGGCGATCACGACTTATGACATTCTCGATCCGTATGTCAACTGGCTGACTACTAATCTCAAACTGGATCGCACCGTCGGCGTCGCGGTGGATTCCGGCAACGGTGTCGGCGGTTTGATTGCGCCGCAGATTTTCCGCGAGATCGGCGCAACCGTCTTCGATCTCTACTCCGAAGTTGACGGCACGTTTCCTAATCATCACCCCGATCCCACCGTCGAAAAAAATCTTGTTGATCTGAAAGCAATGGTCGCCAAGAAAGGTCTTGAACTCGGCGTCGGTTTCGATGGCGATGCCGACAGATTAGGCGCCATTGACAAAAACGGTACGGTGATCTGGGGCGATCAACTCATGACGCTCTTCGCCCGCTCCATTCTGAAGGAGCACCCCGGCGCGACCATCATCGGCGATGTCAAATGCAGCGACAACTTTTATGACGACGTCCGCAAGCATGGCGGCAATGCCGTGATGTGGAAAACCGGACATGCGCTTATCAAAAACAAGATGTGGGAAGCGAAAGCCCAGCTTGCCGGAGAAATGAGCGGTCACTTCTTCTTTGCCGACCGTTATTTCGGTTTCGATGACGGCATCTATTCGGCGGGTCGTCTGCTCGAAATCGTCAGCCGCCTCGATCATGGTCTCGATGTCGAACTGTCCGATCTGCCCAAGACTTTCAACACTCCCGAAATCCGCGTGGACTGCCCCGATGAAGTGAAATTCGATGTCGTCGATAAAGTCAAGACCAGCTTTAAGGAACGCGGTCTGGAAACCATTGACCTTGACGGAGTGCGGATTCGCTTCAAGGAGGGCTGGGGACTCGTGCGAGCCTCCAACACGCAGCCCACGCTCGTGCTCCGCTTCGAAGCCAATTCAAAATCCGGACTTGATGAGATCGCGGAGGACGTCAGCAAAGTGCTGGCAAAGGCTGGATTCAAGCTCGATATGAGTTCCGTATCTCACTGAGCAAATCATAGTTAGAAAATTCACACATAGGCACGCTTTTGCGTGCCTATGTCATTTTGCCTCCGCGTGAAATACTTTGAATGCCTCTCTTTTCGCATTAACGTTGACTGTTTTCTCGGCTTTCTACGGTGCTAAATCTCGAAATTCGCGTCGTTTCTTTCGTAGCTATTACTTGTATATTATTAAATATCAAACATAAATAATGTGACAATGTAAGTAATATTAGGGTTTGTTTTGAACGGATATCCTCAGGTTCATAAATTACAAACCTCCGCCTAAGGTCTTGAATAAAAATATCCTATGCCTATATTAGATTTAATTAGTGTTGCCCGCTGAGGATAGCCCTCGCCAATCGCCTACTTAGGAGACTTTCATGTATAGACGGAAATCTATCACCTTTTTAGTACTCGCCGCCTTGTTCTTGATGTCCGCCGCTTGGATGCCCGCGAATGCCGTCCCACGGCAATGCGTCATTCTTGAAGGATTCACTCAATGGAATTGCCCGCCCTGCGCGACATGGAATCCCATGGAAACCACATTACTGGGGCAAATGACTCGCGACACTGTCATTTCGATCAAGTACCATGTCACTTGGCCCGGCGCCGATAATGATATTTATAATCATTGGAACGTTGCCGAGAACGGACAGCGTATCTCTATGTACAGCGTTTCCAGTGTGCCGACGACAAAGATAGACGGCACCCTCACACCATCGGGCAGCACTTGGCAGCAAATCCTGACCTCAACAACCAACCACATTCGCAATCAGTATTCTGTCAGCAGTCCCTGCACGATTGATATTAGCGCCCTCTATTCCGGTTCGACGACCGTCAACTATTCGGGAACGATTACGGCGGAATCCAGTGTTGCCGGATTGCGCCTCTTTGTGGCATTGATCACCAATGAGGAGCATGCCCCGCCGCAGGGATCCAACGGTGAAACCGTCTGGTATGATGTTTTCCGCGACATGTCGCCCAATGCAAACTCCGGTTTGATGCTGACCGCCGGCGCGGGTGAAACCGAAGAATTTTCCGGTACGCTGAATTGCGACGCCAGTTGGGGCGCAGATAATATGCACGTGGTCGCTTTTGTGCAGAACATCGGTACGCGCCAGATTGTGCAGGGTGCTAATACATCCGTTGATCAAAACTACGGCATGGTCTTTTCCTCTGTCGAGCCCTACCAGCGCATGATTAATCCGTCCAATCAGGAATACACCTATTCACTTTATATTGACCATGTCGGCCTGCTGGATGATGATTACACTGTTCAGCTTTCCGGCGATTTCCCCGAAGGCTGGTCGCACTCGATCGAATCCAACGGAGTCGAACCGAATGAATCATCCATACAGGTTTCGTTGTCGAGCCTCGAGACTGCGCATTTAACTGTCCGCCTTAATCCCAACAGCAATCCGGGGTTCGCGGAATTCACGGTTTCCGCTGTCTCGAACAATGAACCGCTCGTCTATGATGAAGCGACCTTCCGCCTCATGGGCGGACTGGACATCCTTGTGGTGGATGATGATGCCGGAGAAGGCTTCGAGAGCTACTACATGAATGCGATTACGCCTTTCGCCGAAACAACCCAGAAGGTGCTCGGGATCTGGGACATGCACGCCGACGTTCTTGACAATTCTTATTTCAACACAACCGACATCATTGTCTGGTTTACCGGCAATACCTTCCAGAACGGTGAAACCATTGCGCCTTTTGATCAGTTGATTCTGGGCGATTATCTGAACAGCGGCGGCAGACTGCTGCTCTCGGGTCAGGGGATCGGTTTTGATATCCGCACCGACCAGTTCATGAACCAGCATCTGCACATGAACTACGTTATGCCCTATCCGCAGGGCGATGCGATCGAAGGCTTTACCGGTGATCCTATTTCCGACGGCATGGTATTCGAGCTGAACGGCGGCGAAAGCGCCGACAACCAATCCCGCCAGCACAGAATTATTTCGATTGACGACTACGCGACGCCGATCCTTCGTTTCGCTATCGCCGATGATTCCGCGGATTGCGCGATGCGCATCGAAACTCCGGCTTACCGCACAGTTTACTTTGCCTTCGGTCTCGAAGGCATCAACAGCAATCAGACGCGCGCCGATCTGATGACGGCTTCGCTCGACTGGCTGTTCGCTGGCGTGGCGGCGGAAGATATTCCTGTCACCATGCCGCTTGAATTCTCTCTGGGGCAGAACTATCCGAATCCCTTCAATCCCGAAACGGTGATTCCGTTCACGTTAGCGGAACGCTCGCTGGTCACCTTAAACATTTATGATATCCTCGGGCGTGAAGTGGTCAGACTTGCCTCGGGCGTGCATGACGCGGGATTCCATTCCGTGAACTGGAACGCATCGAACCTGTCGAGCGGAATCTATTTCTACACGCTGGAAGCAGAATCCGGAACGAACAGCTTCCGCAACACCCGCAAGCTGGTCCTGATGAAATAGCTCCTTCCGTTGTCGAGTCCGTCCCGGTCGTATGTGAGATCGGGATGGACCCGATGGCTTTTCGTTCGCGATACAACACAAAAGAGATCTTAGTATAGCTGCCATGTAATTTCTGCCGCCTTTCAATCGAACACGACACGGGGCGGCTCTCTTTTTTTCTAACCCATGGAGGGGTTTAGTATTATGAAAGTCAACTTAGGTAAACATCTATTCGCCTTTGCTCTGCTGCTGCTGATCGCGGTGTTCATGCTTGCACCGGTATTCAACGGCAAGCAGGATGCAAAGGCCTGCTGGAACAACATTGTAATTGAATGTTTTGATCGTCCTGCTACAACTTTTCCGTGGTGCAATCCGGTTGGTTCAGGGCGATGCTGGGCGCAGTCTCCTGCCCGCCCGAATATTCGCAGTTGGGGCGTTCAGGATCGCGTTTACAGTGTCACCTTCTCTGATCTGTGCGGCGAGGACGAACAGTCCGTGTGGTGTGTCGGCGGATCAAGGAATTATGACCCCGATGTTCATCCCTACCTCACCAACATGAACAGTTGGATCACTTACGGCCCGTTCAGTTTGGCAAGCGCGCAGTTTGCCAACTTGCGCTTCGAGCTTTTATGCGAGTCCGAGTATTTGGGTG
>JAHIZR010000058.1 GCA_018814465.1 bacterium
AAAAGTGTTTATATCGCTACTGACCCGGACCGTGAAGGCGAAGCAATTGCCCATCACATCGCCTCCATCATGAACGGAGGCAAGCATACCATCCATCGTGTGCTGTTCAATCAGATTACTCGCGATGCCGTTCAGCAGGCGATTAAGAATCCCGGTAAGATCGATCCGCAGAAAGTGGACGCGCAGCAGGCGCGGCGCGTGCTGGATCGTTTAGTCGGTTACCTTGTTTCCCCGCTGCTTCAGAAGATCATCGCGCGCGGGGTATCGGCCGGTCGTGTCCAGTCCGTGGCGTTGCGGCTGATCATTGAGCGTGAAGGAGAAATCCGGGCCTTCAAAGCGGTTGAATACTGGACAATCGAGGCGGATCTGCTTACCTCCAAGAAAGAGAAGTTTGAAGCCAAATTGGCCAAGATCGACGGCGAGAAGGCGGAGATTCCGAATGAGAAAACCGCGCTCAAAATTCTGTCCGATCTGCAGAAGCAGACCTTTAAGCTTCAGGACCTCAAGACTCGTGTTACGAAATCCTCTCCGGCGCCTCCCTATACGACGTCAACCCTTCAGCAGGATGCGGCGCGCCGTCTTGGTTTTTCCAATGACAGGACCATGAGTACGGCGCAAGCTCTTTACGAGGGAATTACGCTGGCTAAGAAAGAAGGGACCGTCGGTCTGATCACTTATATGCGATCCGACTCGGTGCGGGTCGCCGGTGAAGCAATCGATCAAGTGCGGGATTATATCGGATCCGCGATGGGCAAGCAGTTTCTTCCCGATCATGCGCGTGTTTACAAATCCAAAAAATCGGCACAGGATGCCCATGAAGCGATTCGGCCAACGGATGTGCATCGTGATCCGGCGTCGGTCAAGAACTATTTAAAGCCTGAGCAGTATAAATTATATGAACTGATTTGGAAGCGGTTTGTCGCTTCTCAGATGGCGGATGCTCAGTTCGAAGTGACAACGGCCAGCATTCTGGCGGGGAAGTATGAGTTTCGAGCGGGTGGTCGGCGGGTTGTTTTTACCGGTCATCTTCAGGTTCTCGCGGAACTTATGGAAGAAACTCCGAAAGATGCCAGCGCCCAGCTTGAATCCAATCTGACACGCGAGTTGCCGGCTTTGAAAAGCGGCGACAAGTATAAAGCGGAGCAGATAACTCCGCATCAGCATTTCACCGAACCGCCGCCGCGCTATAATGCCGGATCGCTGGTGAAGATATTGGATGAACTTGGCATCGGCAGGCCGTCGACTTATGCGCAGATTATCTCCGTGCTTGTCAAGCGCCGCTATATTCAAGTGGAGCAGCGCAGATTCCATCCCACGGATCTTGGCGAGGCGGTATGCAAGGTGCTGATTGAGCAGTTTCCTGATATTTTCAATGTGCAGTTTACTGCG
Organism: bacterium; assembly: GCA_018814465.1. Lineage (GTDB taxonomy): Bacteria > Electryoneota > RPQS01 > RPQS01 > RPQS01 > JAHIZR01. The sequence goes on from JAHIZR010000058.1 coordinate 1,390, forward strand.
CAGATGGAAGAAGAACTCGATTCAATCGAGAATGATGGAGAGAACTGGCGCAAGGTAGTCGGCGATTTCTATGAGCCCTTCGCGAAGGACTTGGAACGGGTCAAGGGGCAGCGTCAAGAGCTGAAAAAAGCGCACCAAGAAACCGTTGACAAGCCCTGTCCGAGTTGCGGCGGCGAACTTGTTGTGAAGTGGGGACGCGCCGGCAAGTTTATCGCTTGCACGAACTATCCCGAGTGCAAGTATACGGAACCTTTGGAAGCAGAAAAAGTCCCGGAGGTTCCGGAAACCGTGTGTCCGAAATGCGGTAAGCCGATGGCTCCTAAAAAGAGCCGCTTCGGCTGGTTCCTGGGCTGTACGGGCTATCCCGAGTGCAAGACAACGATGAGCATCGAAGATAAAGATGCGGTTGACTGTCCGCGGGAGGGATGCGATGGCCGGATCAGCAAAAAACGATCGAAGCGCGGACGGACCTTCTATGGATGTTCGAATTATCCGGATTGTGATTTTGTCTCCTGGTATCCGATCATCCTGAAGAGCTGTCCCCAATGCGGCAACGGCTATATGGAAGACAAGCAGCTCAAGTCGGGACACATTCACCAATGTCCGAAATGCAAGCATAAAATCGAGGTCGAACCTGTCGAGAAGTGAAGCAGTCCGCTTTAAGAAAGCATCTGATTTCCTTTCTGGTTGATCTGACCGCCCGTCTGAAGCGGTCGGAGCATACAGTGGAAGCTTATGCGCGCGACAATGCTCAGTTTTTTTTCTACATAACGGAAGCAACCGGACAGAATCCCGAGCCGGCCGACTGGACCTTGCCGGTTTTGCGGGGTTATCTGCATGAGCTGGCAATGAACGGGCTTTCGCCGGCTTCCATCGAAAGAAAACGCGCTTCCCTTTCGGAGTTCAGTAGGTATCTGGTCAGGCAGGGTGTCATCGAGAAGAATCCCGTTGCACTCATTCGCGGACCTAAAGTGAAGAAACCGTTGCCTACCGTGTTGGATGAGCAGGAAGCTTCCGAAGCGATAGAAATGCCGCAAGGATCGGACTTCGCTGCTGTTCGCGACCGTACTTTGCTGGAGGTGCTCTATGGAGCGGGACTGCGTATCTCGGAGTTGATTGATTTGAAAAGTGAAGCTTTCGATCAATCGCGGGGCACGGTTCGCGTCATGGGGAAAGGACGCAAAGAGCGCGTTGTTCCGCTTTCGAAAGCCGCGATTTCGGCGTTAATCGAATATAGTGAGGCGCGCCGGAGTTTTCTTGGCGGGTTTTCCGAGCCGAAGCCCGCGGAGTTATGGCTGAGCGATCGCGGCAAGCCTCTGACCCGTTATCGCGCGTATAAAATCGTGAACAAATATTTAGGCTTGGTTGGCGCCGCCCCGGCTTCGCCCCATGTGATGCGCCATAGTTATGCGACGCATCTGCTTGATCACGGCGCCGATCTCAGGGCGGTGCAAGAACTGCTCGGACACGCGGCTTTGTCGACGACTGAAAAATATACTCATGTAAGTACGAAGAGACTGAAGGAAGCCTACGACCGGGCGCATCCTCATTCCGAATAGCTTAATAGTATTAGTGCGTCATTCCAAATAATCCGGATGGCGAGTGATCATATGAACCCTGCAGGTTTCTAAAGACAAGTAGGAACTGCACGAACCAGGGAGTCCTCATGAGAGTTCAGATTTCTGCAATTCATTTCAAAGCGAGTGAAGACCTGAAAACATTTGCCGAGAACGAAGTTCAGCGATTGCTTAGATTCTCCGATGACATTTTAAATTGTGAGATTGAGTTTTCATATAACAAGGCGGAAAAACGTTCGAACATAACCCTGAAGCTGGGGGGGGCGGTGCTGAACGCATCCGAAGCCTCCGAGGAATTCAAGAAGTCGACGGTGCTGGCGGTCGACAAGCTTGAGAAGCAGCTGAAGAAATTCAAAGGGAAACTTCAGGAAAAGCATTCATAAAGCAAACTTTCGCGCGATAAACAGTTAAGGTGATCCATGGACAAGATTCAGGTCGGAATCTTTTTTCAGGACACGCAGAGCCATCTGAAAATCCGGCTCGCGAACAGCCCGAAGGGGCTGGTTCGCGACATTCCCAATAAGGATATCCATCGTCCCGGGTTAGCCCTTGCCGGATTCCTCGAGCTGTTCACTTATGACCGGATTCAGGTGTTGGGGAACACTGAAATCCGCTATCTTCGCTCGCTGTCGGATTTTGCGCGCAAGGAATCGCTGCAGAAGTTTTTTCAATTCGAGATTCCCTGCATTATTGTTTCGAATTCGAATGAGATGCCGCCGGAGCTTCCCGCGATGGCGGATGAATCGGGAGTCGCGATCTTCAGCACTCCTTTTTCGACAACCGAGCTGACTCATCTGCTGTCGGATTATCTGGATCATAAGTTTGCTCCGTCGCAGATTGTCCATGCTTCTCTCGTGGATGTATATGGCACCGGGCTGCTTTTCACGGGCCGCAGCGGGATCGGCAAGTCGGAAATCGCCTTAGACCTTGTCGAGCGCGGTCATCGGTTGGTGAGCGACGATGTTGTCACTCTCACCCGCACGGCCGACAATGTGCTCATCGGACACGGCAGCGAGCTGCTGAAGCATTTCATGGAAATTCGGGGAGTGGGAATTATCGATGTCGGCCGCATGTTCGGTGTGCGGGCGATCCGCCAGCAGAAGCGTGTGGAAACGGAAGTCGAACTCGTCGACTGGAGCGATGAACAGGACTATGAACGCACAGGTCTTGACGAACACACCAAGGAGTACTTGGGGGTTACTATTCCGCATGTGCAGCTTCCGATTTTCCCCGGCAAGAATATCACGGTAATCGTTGAAACGATCGCGCTGAATCTGCATCTGAAAGTATACGGCTATCATCCGGCGAAGGAATTCGGTCGCGCGCTCTCCGATTCGATGAAAACCCGCACTCAACTTGAGTCGTATCTCGAAAAGGATTTTGAGTAAAGGCCATGACTCGCGCGATTCTGTTAACGCATGGCGCGCTTGGTGAAGCGCTAATGACTTCTGTGGAGTCGATCCTGGGTCCGCAGGAAGAGGTCGTGGTGCTTTCGAACTCGGGTCAGGCTCTGGATCAGATCACGGATTCGCTGACGCCTCATTTGCAGGGTGCGCGCTGTATTATCTTTGTCGATTTCTGTGGAGGTTCGCCCTTCATGGCCTGTAAATCTCTCGCGCTTCCTCCGGAGACGGCCGCCATCGTCTCTGGTGTGAACCTTCCGATGCTGCTCTCCTTTTTTACCAAACGAACCCAAATGAACTTTGAGGAGCTGTCGCAGACCGTCCGGCAGGATGCTATGCGCGGAATTCAGCTCCACAACGAATGAAACTCGCTTTATCCTGGAAGAAAGACAAGCTTCAATTTCCTCTGGTGCGCGTCGATGATCGGCTGCTGCACGGTCAGGTGATTGTGGGCTGGGGCAGTCAGCTTTCGCTGACCGGACTGGTGTTGGCGTCGGATCGGATAAAATCGGATGTTGCCTACGCTTCCGCCCTGAAGAGTATCGTTCCCCCTGACCTCGATGTAACCATTGAGACTTTAGCGAGCGCCTCAGCCAACTGGACTGCGAAAGAGTATAATGAAAGCCGGATCATGATCGTGCTTGAATCCGCCGGCGATGCTCTGAAGCTTTTCAAATCCGGCGCTCCCTTGAAGAAGCTGATTCTGGGTGGAATTCATTTCCGGGAAGGCAGCGAGGAGTTTCTTCCTTACATTTTCCTTTCGCGCTGGGACAAGGTCGCGTTGTCGGAGTTGCTGAATCAGGGGATTCGCATTGTGTGCCAAGATCTTCCCGCGACAAAACCAACACCCTATACAGGGTAGACATCATGAAAACAAATGAGTTAAAAGTCGGCCTTGCGGTTTTAATTTCACTGGTTATCCTGATCGGCGGTATTATGTGGGGGAAGGGTTTTCGTCTGCAGGCATCTCGTTATACGGTTCAGGTTGTCTTTACGAGTGTCGGTGGTCTGGAACAGGGCGCCAATGTGATGGCCAACGGTGTCGTGAAGGGACGGGTGCGGACGATTGAGTTCAGGGACGGCACCATTCTGGTGACGGCTTCCATAGACAAAGAAGTTCGCATCTATTCGGATTACTTTATCACAATAGAGTCGCCGACCGTGATGGCCGGCAACGCGCTTTCTATCTATACGGGAACGAAACGTCCGGAAGTCGATATTTCGCAGCCGCTGCAGGGAGACAATCCGATGAGTATGTCCGCCGTGGCCGCTGAAGTCAAAAAATTCGCCAGTAAAATCGAGGTTACACTCGGTCATCTTAATGAACTGCTGGTGAATATGAATACAGTGGTGGGCGACTCGACGAATCAGGAGAATATGAACAGATTGCTTGCTGAGGCAACGGAATCGGCTCGGCAGACAAGTCAGTTGCTGTCTGAGAATCGCCAGAAGATTACGGAGTCTTTGGATAAGCTCGAAGCGATACTGGACAACACGGCCGAAATCACGGCCACAGCGAACGATCGCTTAGGTGAGACGATGGACGGAGTCGACTCCGCGATGGTGGCAATCGAGGATCTGGCGCAGGAGCTTCGCGGTTTCGTTGCCCGGCTTGAGAATGAAGACAGTGCGGTCGGCAAGCTCCTGACGGATGATGAGCTCTATATCCGTCTGACTCAAACCCTGGCCGAGATCGATTCACTCTCTGTGTCTCTGCGAACGAAAGGTCTTCGTCATAAAATAGTTTTCTTCTAAATGGAACGATCCAAACTGCAAAAACTGCTCGCAGTGGCCCGCGGGGATGAACCCGCCGACCTGCTGCTTATCAATGGTAAAATCGTCAACACGCTCTCCTATGAGATTATCGAGGGGAGCGTTGCTCTTTTTAACGGCTACATTGTCGGAGTGGGAGATTATGAAGCCCGAGCGCAAGTGGATCTTCATGGCGCTTATCTGTCCCCCGCGCTGATTGATGGTCATATTCATATCGAATCTTCGCTGCTTGCGCCGCCTGAATTCGCCCGCACCGTTGTTCCCTGGGGAACCGGCGCGGTTGTCTGCGATCCTCATGAAATCGCCAATGTTTGCGGGACTCGCGGCATTCAGTATATGCTGGATGCGTCGGAGCGGCTGCCGCTGGATGTTTATGTGATGCTGCCCTCCTGTGTTCCGGCGACTCATATGGAGACCGCCGGCGCTGATCTGACTCCCGACGATCTCAGGCCTTTCTTGTCACATCCGCGAGTGCTTGGTGTGGCTGAGGTGATGAACTTTCCGGGTGTTGTCTTGGGAATCGATCCGGTGTTGGACAAAGTTGATCTCGCCGCCGGCCGGCCGGTGGACGGCCATGCTCCCGGTGTCAGAGGGAAATGGCTGAATGCTTACAGTGCCGCCGGCATTCAAACCGATCATGAGAGCACTGAGCTGGAGGAAGGGCACGAGAAACTCCGCAACGGTATGAAGGTTTTCATTCGGGAAGGTTCGACCGCGCGCAATCTCGAAGCGCTCCTGCCCTTGGTGACGCCCGAGAATTGTCATCGTTTCTCCTTTGTTTCAGACGACCGTCATGCCGATGAACTGCAAGCGATCGGTCACATGAATGCAACGGTTAGAAAAGCAGTTAAATTAGGACTCGATCCGGTGATCGCGTTGGCGATGGCGTCCACTCATACGGCTGAGCACTATGGACTTCATGACACGGGAGCGATCGCGCCGGGGCGTCGCGCCAATCTCGTTCTTTTTGAGGATTTGAAGGAATTCAAGCCGCTGCAGGTTTGGCGCAATGGAGTAATTGCCGCGGAAAACGGCAAACTCATCGCATCGATCGAAGACTACTCCACCGCGGGAGTAACCGACACGGTCAGGATCGGGGCGTTGAACGAACAAAGCTTCGCCGTTCCCGCGACGGGCGACAAAGTCAATATCATCGAAGTGATTCCGGATCAGATTGTCACCAGGCGTGTGGAAGCTG